>NZ_JBSGDD010000054.1:0-53057 GCF_053602195.1 Kitasatospora sp. NPDC004531
AAGTCGTAGGCGACGCTGCGGTGTTCGACCTCTTCCGCGCCGTGCCAGCGCAGCAGGTCGACCATGGTGGCGGCGCACCCCACGGCGCCGCCGCCCGCGCCTGCTCCCCTACCTGCTGATCGCCCCGACCGTCCTCGCGCTGGTGCTGGTGCTCGGCTACCCGCTGGTGGACATGGTCGTCCTGGCCTTCCAGGACATGACCCGCGAGCAGCTGTTCAGCGGCGCGGCCCCGCCGTGGGCGGGGCTGGCGCAGTTCCGCCGGGTGCTCGGCGACGGCTTCTTCTGGACGGTGGTGGGGCGCACGGTGCTCTTCACCGCCGTGTGCGTCGTGCTCACCGTGCTCTGCGGGCTGTTCACCGCGCAGCTGATGCACCGGGTCTCGCCGTGGGTGCGCACCACCATCGCCGGGATGCTGGTCACCGCCTGGGCGATGCCCGCGATGGTCGCCGCGTCGATCTTCCGCTGGCTGTTCGACGCCGACTACGGGGTGGTGAACTGGCTGCTGTCCCGGCTGCCGGGGGTCGACCTGGCCCGCCACAACTGGTTCACCGACCCCTGGCAGGGCTTCGCCGTCATCGTCGCCGTCGTGGTGTGGGGCTCGCTGCCGTTCGCCGCGATCACCCTGCGGGCCGCGCTGGCCCAGGTGCCGCCCGAGCTGGAGGAGTCGGCGGTGCTCGACGGGGCCCGGCCGCTGCAGATCCTGCGGCACGTCACCCTGCCGACCATCCGGCCGGTCCTGGTGATGGTCACCACGCTGTCGGCGATCTGGGACTTCGGGGTGTTCAACCAGATCTGGCTGATGCGCGGCGGGCAACCGGAGCGCGAGTACTACCTGCTGGGCGTCTACTCCTTCATCGAGTCCTTCGCCGTCAACCGGTACAGCGTCGGGGCCGCGATCGCGCTGGTGACCGTGGTGCTGCTGCTGGCCGGCTCGGTGGTCCACCTGCGGCAGATGTTCCGGACGGGGGAGATCGAATGAGGCGCCGACGCTCGCTCGGCCACGACCTGCTGGGGCTGCTGGTCGCCGCGCTGATCGGCTTCCCGGTCTACTGGATGGTGCTCACGGCGTTCCGGCCGGCCACCGAGATCCTGCGGCTGCCGCCGGAGTTCTGGCCGGGCCGGCCCACGCTCGACAACTTCGCCCGGGCGCTGAACAGCCCGACCTTCTGGGACAACGTCCGCTCCAGCGTGGTCATCGGGCTCGGCACCGTGGTGCTGTCCCTGCTGGTCGGCGCGCTGGCCGCGTTCGCGCTCGCCCGGTTCCGGTTCGTCGGCCGCAAGGCGTTCGTGGTGGTGATCCTGATCGTCCAGACGGTGCCGCTGACGGCGCTGATCATCCCGCTGTACCTGCTGCTGAACGACGTCGGGATGACCGACAGCCTCACCGGTGTGATCCTCACCTACCTGGTGTTCACGCTGCCCTTCACGGTGTGGATGCTGCGCGGCTTCATCGCGGGCGTGCCCGTCGAGCTCGAAGAGGCCGCGATGATCGACGGCTGCAGCCGTTTCGGCGCGTTCCGCCGGGTGGTGCTGCCGCTGCTCGCCCCCGGCATCGTGGCCACCTCGGTGTTCGCGCTCGTCCAGGCGTGGAACGAGTACGTGCTGGTGTACGTGCTGCTGTCGAGCCCGGACAAGCAGACCGTCAGCATCTGGCTGGTCTCCTTCCAGACCAGCTTCGGCACCGACTACGGCGGCCTGATGGCGGGCGCCACGCTGACCGCGCTGCCCGTGGTGGTGTTCTTCCTCGCCATCCACCGCAGGATCGCCTCCGGCCTCGCCGCCGGGGCGGTCAAGGGCTGACCGGGACGGCGCGAAGCCGCCACCGCGTCCCGGGCCGTACGTGCCCGGGCGCGGGGGCGGGCGGTTTAGGGTGGGGGCTTCGCCCTCTGCCGCAAGGAGTCCGACCGCCGTGTCCGACAGCTTCGCCCACCTGCATGTCCACACCGAGTACTCGATGCTGGACGGGGCCGCGAAGAACGGGAAGCTGTTCGCGGAGGCGGAGAGACAGGGCATGCCCGCCATCGCGATGAGCGACCACGGCAACATGTTCGGCGCGTACGAGTTCTTCCACGCGGCCGCCAAGAGCTCGGTGAAGCCGATCATCGGCATCGAGGCGTACGTCGCCCCGGGCTCGCGGTTCGAGAAGAAGCAGGTGTTCTGGTCGCCCGGCGGACAGCGGCCGACCGGCTCGGACGGCGAGGGCGGCAAGGACGTCTCCGGCGGCGGCCGGTACACCCACATGACCATGTGGGCGCAGAACGCGACCGGCCTGCGCAACCTGTTCAAGCTCTCCTCCCTCGCGTCGATGGAGGGCTACTACATGAAGCCCCGGATGGACCGGGAGCTGATCGCCGCCAACGCCACCGGGATCATCGCTACCACCGGCTGCCCGTCCGGCGAGGTGCAGACCCGGCTGCGGCTGGGCCAGTACGAGGAGGCGGTCAAGGCCGCCGGCGCGTACCAGGACATCTTCGGGAAGGAGAACTACTTCCTCGAACTGATGGACCACGGCCTGTCCATCGAGCAGGACGTCCGCGCCGATCTGCTGCGCCTGGCCAAGCAGTTGAACATCCCGCTGCTGGCCACCAACGACTCGCACTACGTGACCGCCGACCAGGCCGACGCGCACGACAGCCTGCTCTGCGTCGGCGTAGGCAAGAACAAGGACGACCCGAACCGCTTCAAGTTCAACGGCTCCGGCTACTACGTGAAGACCGCCGAGGAGATGCGCGCGCTGTTCAGCGAGCTCCCCGAGGCCTGCGACAACACGCTCGCCATCGCCGAGCGGATCGAGTCGTACCAGGAGGTGTTCACCTACGTCGACCGGATGCCGCAGTTCGACGTGCCCGAGGGCGAGACCCAGGCGTCCTTCCTGCGCAAGAAGATCGCCGCCGGCCTCCAGCACCGCTACGGCGACAACCCCAGCCAGGAGGTGCTGGACCGGGTCGAGCTGGAGATGGGCGTGATCACCCCGATGGGGTTCGACGCCTACTTCCTCGTGGTCGCCGACATCTGCCAGTACGGCCGCGACAACGGCATCCCGGTCGGCCCGGGCCGCGGCTCGGCGGCCGGCTCGATGGTCGCCTACCTCACCGGCATCACTCAGCTCGACCCGCTGGAGCACGACCTGCTGTTCGAGCGCTTCCTCAACCCGGAGCGCATCAACCCGCCGGACGTCGACATCGACTTCGACGACCGCCAGCGCGACCAGATGGTGCGCTACGTCACCGACAAGTACGGCTCCGCGTACACCGCGCAGGTCAACACCTTCGGCACCATCAAGGCCAAGGCCGCCGTCAAGGACGCCAACCGCATCCTCGGCTACCCCTTCGCGATGGGCGACCGGATCACCAAGGCGATGCCGCCGGACGTGATGGGCAAGGGCGTCCCGCTGGCCGACCTGTTCAACGAGAAGCACCCCCGGTACAACGAGGGCACCGAGATCCGCTCGCTGTACGACAACGAGCCGGACGTCAAGAAGATCATCGACACCGGCCTCGGCATCGAGGGCCTGATCCGCGGCACCGGCGTGCACGCGGCCGCGGTGATCCTCTCCTCGACGCCGCTGCTCGACCTGATCCCGCTGCACATGCGGGACAAGGACGGCACCATCATCACCGGCTTCGACTACCCGTCGTGCGAAGCCATGGGCCTGATCAAGATGGACTTCCTGGGTCTGCGGAACCTGGGCATCATCGACCACTGCATCAAGATCGTGAAGGCCAACCGGGGCGTCGAGATCGACATCGACAAGATCCCGATCGACGACCCCACCACCTACCAGCTGCTCGCCCGCGGCGACACCCTCGGCGTCTTCCAGCTCGACGGCGGCCCGATGCGCGCCCTGCTGCGGCTGATGAAGCCCACCGAGTTCGCCGACATCTCCGCCGTCTCCGCGCTGTACCGGCCCGGCCCGATGGGCATGAACTCGCACACCAACTACGCGCTGCGCAAGAACGGCCAGCAGGAGATCGTCCCGATCCACCCGGAGCTGGAGGAACCGCTCAAGGAGGTCCTCGGCCCCACCTACGGCCTGATCGTCTACCAGGAGCAGGTGCAGCGAGCGGCGCAGGTGCTGGCCGGCTACTCGCTCGGCCAGGCCGACCTGCTGCGCCGGGCGATGGGCAAGAAGAAGAAGGAGGTGCTGGAGAAGGAGTTCGTCCCGTTCCACGCGGGCTGCCAGGAACGCGGCTACTCGGACGCCGCCATCCAGGCCGTGTGGGACGTGCTGGTCCCGTTCGCCGGCTACGCCTTCAACAAGTCGCACTCCGCCGCGTACGGCCTGGTGTCGTACCAGACCGCCTACTTGAAGGCGAACTACCCCGCCGAGTACATGGCCGCCCTGCTCACCTCGGTCGCGGACGACAAGGACAAGATGGCGGTCTACCTGGCCGAGTGCCGGGCGATGGGCATCCGGATCCTCTCCCCCGACGTCAACGAGTCCGTCGTCGACTTCACCGCCGTCGGCAGCGACGTCCGGTTCGGCCTGAAGGCGGTGCGCAACGTCGGCGTCCCGGTGATCGAGTCGCTGGTCGCCACCCGGCAGGAGAAGGGCAAGTACACCTCCTTCGCCGACTTCCTCGACAAGGTCGAGCTGGTGGTGTGCAACAAGCGCACCGTCGACTCCCTGATCAAGGCCGGCGCGTTCGACTCGCTCGGCCACACCCGGCTCTCGCTCAGCACCGTCCACGAGAGCGCCATCGACGCCGTCACCGGCGTCAAGAAGCAGCAGGCGATCGGCCAGGACGACCTGTTCGCCATGCTCGGCGGTGACGACACCCCCGCCATCGGGCTCGACTTCACGCTCACCGACCGCGAGTGGCCGCGCAAGCAACTCCTCGGCCTGGAACGGGAGATGCTCGGCCTGTACGTCTCCAGCCACCCGCTGGACGGCGCCGAGCACATCCTCGCCAAGAACCGCGACGTCTCCATCGTCGAACTGCTCGGCTCCGGCCGCACCGAGGGCGAGGTCCGCCTCTCCGGGCTGATCACCGGCGTCGACCGGCGCATCAACAAGGCCGGCAACGCGTGGGCGATCATCACCCTCGCCGACCGCGACGGCTCGATCGAGGTGCTGTTCTTCCCCGCCGCCTACCAGCTGATGTCCGCGCAGATGGTCGAGGACAACGTCATCGCCATCCGCGGCCGCCTCAACGAACGCGACGGCTCGCTCAGCATCTTCGGCCAGGAGATCGCCACCCTCGACATCTCCTCCGCCGAACTCGGCACCAAGCCGCCCGTCCAGATCACCGCGCCCGTCGGACGCCTCACCCCCGACGTGGTCTCCGAGCTCCGCACCACCCTGCTGGCGCACCCCGGCGACGTCCCGATCCGGCTGCTCACCACCGGCTGGGACAAGAACACCCTGTACGAGCTCGGCTTCACGGTGAACCCCGACAACGGCCTCGCCTCCGACATCAAGACCTTCCTCGGACCGCACTGCTGGCAGGGCACCGTGTAGCGGACCCTGACGGCGCATCAGGGCTCGGGCCCCGGGTGCGCTCAGGGTCCGTCCCGGATGGCACCGGGGCGCGCGACGGACAGACTCGATCGGGCAGGGACGAGTACCGACCGAGTCAGGAGTACCGAAGCGTGAACAGCACTGTGCGCAACCGGCGTTGGGCCACTCTCGCGGTGGCGGGGGCGATGGTGTCGGCGGCGGTCGTGGGGGTGGGCGGACCGGCCGTCGCCGCGCCCGCCACCGCGACGCTCACCGCGTCCGCGTCGCCCGGCACCGCGCTGCCGCCGATCGACCGGGACGCCGTCCGGCGGGCGGTGGCCGGGTTCCCGAACGCCGACATCAACGGGGTGCTGGTGCGCGTCGCGGACGACAACGGGCCGTTCGAGACCTCCAGCGGCATCGGCGACCGGGAGACCGGCGAGGCGCCGAACCCGGACGGCCGGTTCCGGATCGGCTCGATCTCCAAGGTGTTCACCGCCACCGTGGTGCTCCAACTGGCCGCCGAACACCGGCTGGACGTGAACGGCACCGTCCAGCAGTACCTGCCCGGCCTGCTGCCCGCCGAACTCCCCCCGATCAAGGTCGGCCAGCTCCTCGACCACACCTCCGGCCTGCCGCACGGCGCCAGCGGCGCCTGGGGCGACGGCACCGCGGCCTGGTTCGTCGACCACCGCCTCGAGAGCTGGACGCCCCAGGAGATCGTCGCCACCCTGGCCGGCCAGCAGATGATCTTCGCGCCGGGCACCGCCCAGCAGTACAACGGCTTCAACACCTTCATCGCCGGCCTGCTGATCGAGAAGATCACCGGGCACTCCTACGCGCACGAGGTCAAGCACCGGATCATCCAGCCGCTGCACCTGCGCGACACGGCCGTCCCGGACCGCGACGACCCCCGGCTGGCCGACCCGGCCGCGCACGCCTACCTGACGGTGCCCGGGCCCGACGGCGTCGGCCGCCCGGTGGACGTCACCGAGCAGAGCCCGTGGCCGTGGGCGGAGGGCGGGCTGATCTCCAGCGCGCCCGACCTGGACCGCTTCATCACCGCGCTGTTCCAGGGGCGGCTGCTGCCCGCCGCGCAGCAGCAGCTGCTGTTCACCGTCCCCGACGTGCACAACGTGGACAACGCGCAGTGCCGGCCGGGGCAGGAGCGGGCCTGCATGAGCATGGGCCTGGTCAGCGCGGAGATCAACGGGGTCACCATCTGGGGCAAGACGGGCTCCCGCCCCGGCTGGACCAGCGGCGTGTTCGCGACCCGGGACCTGAAGCGCAAGATGATCTACTCGTTCAACCCGACGGGCACCCAGGGGGCGGACATGCGGTACGTGCTGCCGCTGGCGGACGCGGTGCTGCCGGCTGTCGGGTAGGGCTGGCGGCGCGTGTTTGAGTGATCGGGTCGGACGCGGGGCCGGCGGGCGCGGGGCTGCGGTTATGGCTCGCGGGTCAGGGCGCGGAAGGATTCCAGGGTTTGCAGTAGGTGGCGGGCGGCCGGGTGGGTGGCGGGGGGTAGGGGGGACAGGAGTTCGGCGACGGGGGTCGGGTGGGGGGCGGCGAGGCGGCGGAGCAGGGGTTCGGCCTGGTGGCGGGTCAGCGGGGTGCGCAGCACGTGGCCGTTGGCGGCGCACAGCAGGACTGGGCCGGCCGGCTCGTACAGGATCCGGGTGCGGGCCCGGAGCGTCGTGGTGTCGGCGAGCGGGCGCGGGGGTTCGGGCGGCGGGACGGGGGACAGGCCGCCGGCGCTCCAGTTGGCGAGGGAGACGGTGGTGGCCCGCTGCCGCGTCCGGTCGGGGTCGCCGTAGGCCTGGAGGAGGCGCAGGGTCTGCGACAGCGCCTCGGGCAGGGCGCCGTCGGTCGGCGGTTCGGACACCGTCAGCGGGGCGGTGGGGGCGGGCAGTCGCAGCAGGGCGGCGTCCGGGTCGACCATCGCGTCGGGGGCGTTGTCGAGCAGCAGGTCGTCGACGTCGTAGGCCGCGCGGTGCTCCTTGCGCGGTACGCCGACGTTGACGCTGGTGGCGGTGGCGCCGTCGACGCTCTCGCCGACGTGGTAGTAGCGCGCGGGCCAGTACAGCAGGTCGCCGGGCTCGGGTTCGGCGGTGAACGAGTCGGCCAGGTGGGCCTGGTAGTCGAGTTTGGTGGACACCGGCTCGGTCCACGGGCGCTCGCGCCAGAACCGCATCCGCTTGCGGCCTTCGAGGGCGAACATGAAGGTGGCGAAGCGGTCCTGGTGGACGCCGACCGGGGTGTGCTCGTAGTTACCGTGGAAGAGCGTGGTGATCGCCCCGGACAGCGGCAGCCCGACGCGTTCCCACAGCGGATCGAAGAACGCCCGCTGGCGCTCCCACTGCGCGGCGTGGAAGGCGTGGAAGGCGTGCACGGTGAGCGCGTACCGGTTCTCCTGCGAGAAGGCCGCCAACTCGGCGTCCAGCCGCCGCCGGTAGCCGTCGAAGGCGCCGTCCTCGGTGCGCGGGAACCAGGCGGCGGGCTCGGTCTGCTGGAAGCGTCCGACGGCGAACTGGGCGGTCGGCGGCATCCGGTAGGGGTCGGGCGCGCGGGTGGCGGTGGTGGCGGCGGCGAAGACCTCGCGCAGCTCGAAGGGCGCGGGGCGGACGGCCTTGATCAACACCGGCCGGCGGTCCCAGTACCGCGCGGTGAACTCGTCCCAGTCCAGCGGGCCCTGGACGACGGCCAGGTCACTGGGGGGTGCGGTCAGATCCGTCATCGGTCCGTCCTCTCGCCGCCGGTCAGGTCGATCGCGCGCAGCCGGTACAGCTTGCGCAGCAGCGCGGTGACGGCGGCGTTGTGCTCGTCCGCGCCGACCGCGCGGCACAGTTCGGCGACCGTCAACTCCCTTCCGGGCCACAGCTGTTCGGCGATGTGTTCGCCGGCGGTGCCGCCGATCGGGAAGGTGTGCCCGTTGACCGCCCAGAGCCGGCGGCCGGGCCCGTCGGGCAGTCGGAGGATCTCGCCCGCCACCCGCAGCCGCTGCCCGGGGGCGAGGGGCAGCTCGGGGCGCGGGTCGGGGACGGGTTCCAGCCCGGCCGCCGACCAGCAGGCCGCCCACCGGGCGCGCAGCGCGGCGGGCAGTTCCGCTCCCCCGACGGCCGCGCGGACGGCCTCGCCGACGGCGAGCACGGGCCCGGCCGGGGCGGTCGGACGGTCGCCGGACGGCGGGTGGGGCAGGTAGGGCACGGTGCCGTCGTATCCCAGGCGGCGCTGGACGTCCTCGGCCAGCAGGTCCTTGACCGCTCCGGTCGCCAGGTGCGGCGCGCGGGGGACGGAGATCCGCAGCGTGGTGCAGCCGTCCCGGTGGTGTTCGCGCGAGCGGGTGCCCTCCGGCCAGTACAGCAGCTCGCCGGCGGTGGCCCGCAGGACGCGGAACTCGCCGTCGGGCTCGGGCAGTTCGGCTTCCAGGGCACCCTCCAGCACCCAGGTCAGCACCGCGTGCGCGGACGGGGCGGCCAGGCCCCGGACCCGGATGAAGGCGTCGCCCTCGGTGAGTTCGGCCTCGACCGGCAGGCACGGCAGGCCCACCCGCTGCCACAGCGCGGCCAGGGTGTCGCGGACCGCCGACCACAACTCCCAGTCGGTGTGCAGGGGTTGGCGCACGCTCAGCAGGAAGCCGGCGTCGGTCCCGCTGCCGGGCGGCTCGGCGCGCAGCCTGGACCGGTAGGCGGCGGGGTCCGGGTCGGCGGGGTCGGGCAGCAGGCGGCCGGGCGCGCCGAGCCAGCCGAGCGGGGTGTGCAGGCGGACCTGCGGCAGGGCCCGGAACACCGTTCCGGCGCGGAACGGCTCGCAGGCGGCGACGATCACCCGGTGCAGCCGCGCGGCGTCGGCCGGGGCGGCCGCCGGGAGCACGGCGGGTTCCTTGCCCCAGACGCGGGCGAGGAGTTCGGTCCAGTCGGTCGCGTTCACGCCTGTCCCCCTTCGTGCTCGGGCCCGGGCGCGGGGAACTTCCGCGCCAGGAAGGCCGCGTAGTCGGCGAGCGGGCCGAGGCCGACGGCCGCGCGGCGCTCGTCCACCCGGTCCTCGTCCTCGATCGGGCAGGGCCGCAGGGCACCGTCCTCGGCCCGTTCGAACTTCGTGCCGTACAGCTGCGGGCGGCCCTCGGCGTGGCGCAGCGCGTCGGCGAGGTAGGCGGCGTCGCGGCGGTGCATGTCGCCGCGCTCGGCGGCGGCCTCGATCAGGGCCAGGCAGGCGCGCGGGAACGCGAGGTCGCCGGTGTGGTGCTGGAGCAACGCGTTGGCGGCCGAGGCGGCCTCCTCCCCGACCAGCCGGTGGCCGGGCCAACCGTGCTCGGCGACGACGCCGCGCAGCCAGCCGATCCCGGCCCTGGTCAGCCGTTCGAGCTTCGCCTCCAGCCCGACGTCGACGAACCCACCGGCGGCCCAGGGCACACGCAGCGCGGCATCGGCGCGGCCCAGGCGCAGCAGACGGTCCCGAATCTCGGCGGGCGGACGGGGGGCTGCTGCGGGTTCGTGGAGTTCGGCGGGTGGGGGAGGCGGTGGCTCGTTCAGGGGGGTGATGTGGAGGCGCAGGGTCGTTTTGTCCCAGGTGTAGGTGATGCGGCGGGCGGCGGTCGGCCAGGTGAAGGAGGCGGTGCCCTCGTGGGGGCCGCGCAGGTCGATCCGGGTGGCGTGGGTGGGGTCGTGCTGGTCGCCCGGTTGGAGGTCTCCGTAGACGTGCTCGACGGCGTCGCGGAGGGCGATGCCGAGTCCGGCGAGGTCGAGTTTGCCGCCTTCGCGGACGGTGGCGACGGGCGGCCGGGGGCGGTCGCCCCACTGTGGGGCGTCGGCGGGGGCGGGGTGCGGCTCCCGGTCGGGCGGCGTTCGGAGGGCGAGCAGGGGGCCGCCGTCGGCGGTACGGAAGAAGTAGGGGACGTCGCCCCGCTCGATCTGTTCCAACTCGCTGTCGGTGAACGGCACTTCACCACCGACGAGATACTCCGCGGTCGGGCGGGCGATCACCCGCAGCACATGCTCGGCGGCGCGTTCCGCGAGGAACGCGGCGATTCGGGCGCGGTGGCGGCACATCAGCGTCCAGGCGTCGAACATGCCGCGCAGCATGGCCGGCAGGTAGGGGCCATAGCCGGTGCGGCCCTCGGTGTCGCCGACCACGGTGCGGGTCGTGGTCCGGGTGAGCGAGGCGGTTCGCCGTTCCAGCCGCAGCGAGCCGTCCGGGCGGGGGCGCCAGCAGGTCGCGGGGCCGTCGAGTTCGCACCAGCGGGCGACGTTCTCCAGGCCGGCGTGGTGGTGCGTGGAGACGGCGGGGTCGAACAGCAGCCCGGTCTCGTGCAGGCGCTTGAGGTCGCCGAAGTAGGACTCCAGGTCGACGGGGAACGGCAGTGGCTCGTCGTCCTGCGGGCGCCGGCCGATCAGCACGTTGCCGTCGATCAGGTCGGTGATCCCGAACGCGAACGCGGCGGCCGCCAGCGACCCGACGCGGTGCCAGTAGCGGTCCGCCGTCCCGGGGTCGAGGACGGCGCCGTGCAGGCGCCACCGGCCGTCGGCACGCAGGACGCCCCACGCGTCCGGCGGTTCGATCCACTCCTGCCAGGAGTAGCCCGTCCGGTCCGGGCCGCTGCCCGGCAGGCTCCGCAGGGTCGGCAGCCGGACCGGGCCGGCCGCCGGGGGCAGTGCGTTGAGCAGGGCGAACACCGAGCCTTCGGTGGCCAGGAACAGCTGCTCGCCGGTCGCCGGGCGCGGCTTGTAGGCGAGCCGGGTGCCGTCGGCGAACTCGACGCGCAGTACCCGCCGGCCGCCGTTGTGCGTCTCCTCGCCGTTCGCCCACAGGTCGGTGACGGGGTGTCCGGGCCGGTCGCGGGCCAGCCGTCGCAGGAACAGCGCCAGGAAGTCCAGGTACTGCCGCACCCGCCGGTCGGCGACGGCGGCGGCGCGCTCGGGCGGCCCGTCGACGCAGGCCTCCAGCACCTCGGTGAGCAGCGGCCCGAACAGGTCCGCGTGCTCCGGCCGCAGCAGCCGCGGATCGACCGTCCCGGCCTCGACGCCCGCCGACCAGTCCTCGATCCGCCGCAGCACCTCGTGCAGCGGCGCGAACCGGACGTCGGCCAGTGCCCGCTCCAGGGCCCGCGCGTCGGACGGGCCGCCCAGCGGGCGTTCGACGGCGAGCGTGCCGTCCGGCCCGGGCACGGCCACCGGCGGGAACGCCCGGCCCGCCCGGCCTTCGGCCAGTGCCGTCAGCAACCGCCGTGTGGCGGGCGGGAGTTCGGGGGCGGGGGTGGTGTCGCCGCGGTCGCGCAGTTCCATTCGGCTCCTGGTCGGGTGGTCGATGCACGACGCCGCGCGGCCGGCCGACCGGGCCGGCGCCGCGCGGCGTCGTGGTGCTGCGTCGCGCCCGGGCCTAGAAGTCGGGGCTGCAGTAGATGCGCACGCAGGTCGGCCAGACCGAGGCCTGCGCCTGCTCGGGAAGGCCCTGCTCCAGGTCGCCGACGACCAGGTCGAACGCCTCGTCGGTGAGGGTGTCGCCGGTCGGCGCCTGCACGGTCAAAGTCTCCATCGATGGTCCCCTGTCGGTAGAAGTGGCACGGCGACTGCCGGACGCCGCCGGATGCGGCGTCCGACCTGGTGCGGGGGTGTTTCGAGAGGGCGAATTCGGCGACGGCTACTGCAGCACGCAGTAGAGGTGCCAGCCGCAGGTCGTGGCACTCGGCGCGTGCTCCGGAGCGGACTGCTCCAGGTCACCGACCACCAGGTCGAACGCCTCGTCGGTGACGAGGGTGTCGCACTGCGGCGCTTGCAGGGTAGGAGCTTCCATGAAGAGTCCTCCTGACAAGGGGCTCGGCGGGCCACCGCGACCTCGGGTGACCGAATCTGCCATGGTCGCGCTCATGACACGACCGCCAGCAAGTGTTGCCCAGCATGACAAGTTCGTCAACACAACTTCCCCACCAGTACACGGACTTCGGGCGGCGGGGCGGGGAAGCGGGCCGGTGCCCGAAGCGGGGTCAGCGCCCCGGGGCGAGCGGCTCCCCCTTCTCGAACCGCAGGATCTGCTCGCGCAGCACGCGCTTGGCGCGCGGCAGGAAGGCGCTGCTGGGCCCGCCGACGTGCGGGGTGATCAGCACACCGGGGGCGTGCCAGAGCGGGTGGTCGGCGGGCAGCGGCTCCGGGTCGGTCACGTCCAGCGCCGCCCGCAGCCGCCCCGCGGACAGCTCCGCCAGCAGCGCCGCCGTGTCGACCACCGGCCCCCGGGCGACGTTGACGAGCAGCGCGCCGTCCTTCAGCCGGGACAGGAACCCGGCGTCGACCAGGTGGTGGCTCTCCGGGGTCAGCGGCGTCAGCAGCACCACGACGTCCACGGTCGGCAGCAGCTGCGCCAACTCGCCCACCCCGTGCACCCCTTCGTCCGGGCGGGCGCGCCTGGCGACCTTGACGACCTCGCATTCGAACGGCTCCAGCCGGGCGGCCAGCGCCCGTCCGATCGAGCCGTGGCCGAGGATGAGCACCCGCCGGTCGGCCAGCGACTGGTGGAACTCCTGGCTCCAGCTCCCCTGCTCCTGGAGCCGGACGAAGCGCGGCACGCCCCGCAGCGAGGCGAGGATCAGCGTCACCGCCAGCTCCGCCGTGCTGGCGTCGTGCAGCCCGCGCGCGTTGCACGCCACCACGCCGGCCGGCACGTGCGGCAGCACGTCGTCCATGCCGGCCGTGAGCGTCTGCACCACCCGCAGCGACGGCAGGTGCGCGATCACCGGCAGCGCGGCGGCGTGCCGCAGGTACGGCAGGCAGAAGAACTCGACTTCCCGCAGCGCCTCGTCCGAGGGCGCCGGCCCGTCCCCGTCCCACACCAGGGCGTCGAGACCGTCGGGCAGGCCGCCGATCACCTCGGGGGCGTACGGAAGCAGATAGCGGGCGCTCATGCCCCCGACCCTAACCACCCCGCCGCCCCGGACCCCGCGCGGGGCGTTCAGTGAGCGAGGCGGAGCACCAGGGTCGAGGCGGCGGCGGTCGCGCCCGTCGGGGTGCCGCAGCCGGTGCTGGTGGTGGTGCCCACGGCCTCGACGGTGTCGTCGGCGAAGCGGGCGCTGTTGGCGGAGACCCGGCCGCCGGCGACCAGCGAGGCGGTGCCGTTCACCTTCCGGACGGCGGTCCGGTCGAAGTCGATGGTGGACATGGTGGTGTCGTTCCAGTGCACGATCGCGGTGGAGCCGTCATCGAGTTCCTCGCCCGTGCAGTCCGTGGCCGGTCGGCTGACCGTCCGCGTGAACGTCCCGGAGGCCGCCGGCGCCCCGGCCCGGTCCACGCAGGTCACGGTGCCGGTGATGGCCAGCGTGTCGCCCACCGGGAGGTCGACGCCTCCCGGGCCGACGGCATCGGCGAAGGCGCCGCGGCCGTTGAGGACGCACGTGGCGTCGGTGGTCGGCGCGGCGGCGCCGGCCCGCGCGGAGGCGTCGGCGATCAGCGGCACCAGCGCGAGCAGCGGAGCGGCACCCAGCAGGGTGCCACGGACGGCGGTCGTCATGGGGTGGGTGTGCTCCCGTGGTCTCGTCGGCGGATGCATGGAGCTCGGCGGAACAACGACCCCTGACCGACGGGGTTACGAAACGTTCCACCACCGGAGTGAACGCCCGCCCACGAACCCCGAGACCGCCCGCCCGGATCGGGGCGGGCGGGCGGTTTGGGTGGTGGGGGGTGTTACTTCCGGTCGGCCGTGTGGGCGGTGTTGGCGTCCTGGATCTTGCGCCAGGACTTGGGTTCCGCCGGCGGCCGGTCGTCGCCGCGGTCCGCGGCGGCGGTGCTGTGGGGGCCCGGGCCGACGGCGGGCTTGGCGGGGGTGAAGAGCCAGGTGTTCAGCAGGTCGCCGAGCTGCTTGCCGGAGATCCGCTCCGCGTAGGCCCGGAAGTCGGCGATGGTGGCGTTGCCGTAGCGGTGCTCGGTGGGCCAGCCCTTGAGGATCCGGAAGAACGCCTCGTCGCCGACGGTGTTGCGGAGCGCCTGGATGGCGACCGCGCCGCGCTCGTAGACCGCGTCGGCGAACTGGTTCTCGTCGCCCGGGTCGCCCGGCTTGACGCTCCAGAACGGGTCGTCGGCCGGGTAGGAGGCGTAGATGTAGTCGGCCAGTTCCTGCGCGGTGCCCTCGTTCTCGTGCTCGGACCAGAGGAACTGCGCGTACTCGGCGAAGCCCTCGTTCAGCCAGATGTCGCTCCAGCGGGAGAGCGAGACGCTGTCGCCGTACCACTGGTGGGCCAGCTCGTGCACGACGACCGACACGTTCGATCCCCGCGCGAACATGCCGGGCCCGTAGAACACCCGGGTCTGGGTCTCCAGCGCGCCGCTGGCCCGGACGTTCGGCACGATGCCGCCGGCCGAGCTGAACGGGTACGGGCCGAGGAAGCCGCTCAGCCAGTCCACCAGTTCGCCGGTGCGCTCGACGCTCGCCCGGGCCGCGCCCGCGTTCTCCCCGAGGTCCTTGGCGTAGGCGTTGTACACCGGCAGCCCACCGGGCGTGGTGTCCCGGCTGATGTCGAACTTGCCGATCGCCAGGGTCGCCAGGTAGGTGGCCTGCGGCTTGTCCTCGCGCCAGCTGTAACGCGTCCAACCCGCCTGCGAGAAGGCGCCGGTGAGCAGCCCGTTGCTGACCACCTGGGTGCCCTCGGGGACGAGCACCGACACGTCGAAGGTCGCCTTGTCGCTGGGGTGGTCGTTGCTCGGGAACCACCAGGCCGCCGACACCGGCTCGCCGGCCACCACCGCGCCGTCCGCGGTGCGGCGCCAGGCCGTGTAGCCGCCGTACTTCTCGACCGTCGACGGCACGTCCTTGTAGCGCACCACGACGGTGGCCTGCGTCCCCTTGGCCAGCGGCCGCTCCGGGGTGATCTCCAGCTCCTGGTCGCCGCTGGTCGCGAAGGTCGCGAGCCGCCCGTTGACCCGGACCTCGGAGACCTTCAGGGCGAAGTCGAGGTTGAACCGCGAGAGGTTCTCGGTGGCCGTGGCCAGGATGGTCGTGGTGCCCTCCAACTCGTCGGTGGCGGGCTGGTATTTCAGTCGGATGTCGTAGTGCGAGACCTGGTACCCGCCGTTGCCGAACGTCGGGTAGTACGGGTCACCCACACCGTCCGCGCCCGGCTGGAAGCCGGAGGCCGAGGCGGGGACGGCCAGGAACAGGCTCAGGGCACTGGCGGCGGAGACGATCAACCTCTTGCGCACGTGGTCCTCCAGGGATCACCGGAACGATCGGGTCGCATCGATCCCTGTCCCGGCAACCACCGACCCACTCCCCGTTCGTGAGAACTTCATAAAAACCGACCACAGCGACACTCCGACCCGACATCCCGTCAACTCCCATGAACAGCAACGCAGTTCGGGATGTGCGGCCCGGCCGCCCGGCGGGCAATCGGGCCCGCGCCGGTTCGCCACCCGTAGCCGTGGGTAGGCGACTGCGCACTGAACGTGGGCAACAGGAGGGATTCGGCATGAGCGGTCGGTCGGCAGGGGCCACGGAGGACGGCGGGGCGGCCGGGTACGAGGAGGCCGATGTCATCTTCCACGGCGGGGAGATCGTGACGGCCGCCGCCGACTCCCGGGAGTCCGACCCGCGGCCCGAGGCGGTGGCGGTGAAGGACGGTGTCATCGTCCATGTCGGCGGCCTCCGGGAGGCGGTCGACCGCTGGCAGGGGCCGCGGACGCGGGTGCGCGACCTCGCGGGGCGCGCGCTGCTGCCCGGGTTCATCGACGCGCACGGCCACCTGGGCGGGATCGGGTTGCAGGCCACCCTCGCCAATCTGCTGGCCGCTCCGGACGGGGACGTCACCGACCTCGCCTCGCTCCAGGACAGGCTGCGCGCCTGGGCCCGGACGCCGGTGGGCGAGGAGTCCGAGTGGATCATCGGGTTCGGCTACGACGACGCGATGCTCGCCGAGGGCCGCCACCCCACCCGCGAGGACCTCGACGCGGTGTCCACCACGAAGCCGGTGCTGGCGATCCACCAGTCCTTCCACCTCGGCGCGGTGAACACCCTCGGCCTGCGGGAGCTGGGCTTCACCAGGGCCACCGCGGACCCGGACGGCGGCGTCATCCGCCGCCTGACCGACCCCTTCATCAGGCCGTTCGGCGAGCCCAACGGCGTGCTGGAGGAGACCGCCTTCACCCCGGCGTCCGAAAAGGCCACCGCCGGCCTGCCGTTGACCGCGCTGGCCGCGCTCTTCGGCAAGGGCGCCGCCTCGGCCGCGAGCTTCGGCTTCACGACCGTCCAGGAGGGCGGCGCCACGCTGAAGAACCTGAAGGCCCTGCGGGACACCGCCGCGCAGACGCCGTTCCGGATCGACGTCGTCGCCTACGCGCGGGCCGACGAGGCGACGGCCTCCCCGGAGCCGGACCCGGTCGGCGCGAGCCGGGAGTACCGGCACGGGGTGCGGGCGGCCGGCGTGAAGCTGTTCCTGGACGGTTCCCCGCAGGGCCGCACCGCCTGGCTCACCCGGCCCTACCAGGAACGGCCGGAGGGCACGCCCGAGGGCTACCGCGGCTACCCGACCGTCGAGGACCCCAAGGTCGTGCTCGACCAGGTGCGCACCGCGTACGCCAGGGGCTGGCAGGTGCTGGCGCACGTCAACGGGGACGCCGCGATCGACCAGTTCGTGACGGCGGTCGAGGAAGCCGCCGAGGAGGCCGGCCCCGGCGACCGGCGGACGGTGGCGATCCACGCCCAGACCGCCCGCGAGGACCAGATCGACACCTTCGCCCGCCTCGGCGTCATCCCGTCCTTCTTCTCCATGCACACCTACTACTGGGGCGACTGGTACCGGAAGACCGTCCTCGGCGAGGAGCGGGCCGCCACCATCTCCCCCGCCCGCTGGGCCGTCGACCGGCAGATGGTCTACACCTCGCACCACGACGCCCCGGTGGCCCTGCCCAACTCGATCGCCGTGCTCTCCAGCCAGGTCACCCGCCGCACCCGCACCGACGGCGTCGTCCTCGGCCCCGAGCAGTGCGTGTCGGCCCTCGACGCCGTCAAGTCCATCACCATCCACGCCGCCCACCAGTACTTCGAGCAGGACCGCAAGGGCAGCATCGAGGTCGGCAAGCTCGCCGACCTGGTCGTCCTCTCCGCGAGCCCGCTCACCGTCCCGCCGGAGGAGATCAAGGACATCAGGGTCGTCGAGACCGTCAAGCAGGGGGCCACCGTCCACCCCGCCACCGACGCGAACGCCGGCGGCAGCCCCGACGCCGGGCTCGGCCTGCCCGCCGACTACCAGTGGCACGGCTGCTGCTGACGGCAGGTCAACGGCGGCCGGTCAGCGACGGCCGGTCGGCGGTGACGGGTCGGCGGCGGCCGGTCAGCGGGTGAGGACGTGGCCGTCGTCGGGGCGGTGGTCGCGGGAGCGGCGCAGGTCGGTGGTGACGTAGGTGCGTTGCAGCCAGCGGTCCGCCCCGTCGTAGCGGGTCCGGAAGGCGGTGCGGCCGTGGACGGTGACGCGGTTGTCGAGGACGACCAGGTCGCCGGGGGCCAGGCGCAGCGTGCGGGCGGTCGCCTCGCAGGCGCGGCCGAACGCGGCCAGCGCGGCGGCGGCCCGAGGGGTGAGCGGCGTGGTGACGAGCTGCGCCATCCGGATGTCGGGGTCCTCGGCCGCGCCGGACAGTACCGGCCCGGGCGCGGGTTCGGCCCCGCCCGCGTCGGGGGCGAAGGAGGGCGGCGGGGCGGTGCGGAACTCCGGCGCGAACAGGGCCTCCCGGTCGGCCGGGGTGAGCAGCGGCAGCGCCTGGCGGATGCCCGCGACGCGCATGCCGGCCACCCCGTCGTGGTCGGCGCGCAGGCACAGGAAGACCACGTAGTCGGGCGGGTGGGGGTGGAAGCCGTTCTCGCTGTGGAACGACAGCGGGGCCGACCCGGCGTTGCCGTGGAAGGACTCCTGCCCGGGCACCGGGACGACGTCCTGCACGAGGGCGCCGGACTTCTCGGCCCGGTAGGCGAGCGGCTCGCCGAGCCCGCAGGCCACCATGGCGAGCAGCGCGGCCGGGACGGTGGCCCGGCGCTGCACCGAGCCGGGGACGGCCGGGGTCGGGGGCAGTGTCGTCGGGTCGACGGGCAGGCCGCCGATCACCAGGGTGCCGTGCGGGCCGGAGTGCCGGCGGAAGCGCCGCAGCGCGCGGCGCAGCGGCAGGGGGAGTTCGTCCCAGGCGTCCCTGGCGCGGTTCAGCCACTCGGGGGTGTCGACCAGTTCGGCGCCGTCGGCGCTGTCGGCGCTGTCGGCGCTGTCGGCGCACAGGGTGCACAGGGTGCGGGCCAGTTGCTCGCAGGCGCGGGCGTCGGCGGGGTCGAGGTGCCGGTCGGCGGCGGTGGCGGTGGCGGTGGCAGCGGTGGCGGTGGGTCGTTCGGGGCCGGGCGTCGTCTCGGTCATGGGTCTCCCACCAAGGAGGGGCGCGGGTTCAGGGGTGGCGCAGGCCGGCCACGGCGTCGGCGACGTAGTGGTCGCCGAACCGGATCAGCGGGGCGTACTGGGCGGCGCGGCGGTGGCGCATGAGCCGCAGTTCGGCGACGGCGTTGTCGGGGCCCTCGGGCCGTTGGGCGATGGAGCGGCGCAGGTGGACCAGCGAGTAGGCGAGGGTGACGTGCCGTTCGGCGTCCACGATGTCGGCTTCCAGCAGGGCGCCGCGTGCGTCGGCCAACTCCGGTGAGCGGGCGGCCAGTTGCTCGTAGGTGTCGGGCAGTGCCGCCAGCAGGTCCTTCATCGCGGCCCGGAACAGCTTGTAGCCGCGGTGCTGGCGCCCGCTGAGCGGGATGTCCGTCGACGGCGGCGCCATGGTCCGGCGGACCTCCGCCAGGTAGTGGCCGGTCGGGATCGCACCGGCGTGGTTCATCGCCGCGGGGAAGCCGCGTACGTACGTCGTCGCGTCCGCCAGCCGGGCCAGTGCGGCGTCGGTGTCTCCGCGGCGCAGATGGCAGGTGGTGTCGGCCACGGCGACGGCGGCGCAGATGTTGAACAGGACGTGGACCTGGTGCCCGATCAGCCAGCGGGCGCTCCACACGCTCTCCGGCGACGGCACCGGGCCGGACGCGGGCACGGCCGCCGGCGGGGCGGGCTCGGGACCGGTGCCGGGCGCCGTGCCGGTGAGGTCGAGCACGGCCTGCCGCATCCCGGCCGTCTCCAGCGCCAGATCGGCGCCCGACAGAGGCGCCTCGCACAGGTCCGCCAGGCCGCGCTGGATCACCAGCGCGCCGTGCAGGGCGGCCTGCTGGTCCGACAACTCCACCTCGCGGACCCGGAAGTACCACTGGCTGGTCGACTCCGCCGGCACGTCCTCCCCGACCACGGCCGGGGCCGGCGCGGCCAGCACGGCCACCAACTCCCCTGCCGCAGCAGCGATGTGCCGCAGCTCGGCACTGCGCTCGACGGGCCCGGCATGGGTCGCCGACTCGGCCAGCAGGCGCGCGGTCCGCCGCGCCTCGGCCTCGACCTCGGGCCCCAGCGCCGGCGCGGGCCGCCAGCCCCGGGGTTCACGGAAGACAGCGACGGCAGGGTGGTCGGCAAGCGGAGACATGCCCATGGTGGACATGGTTCGCCAGAAAACCGCCGCCGGAAACCTCGCGCTGCGGCCATTTCCTTGCCTGGCACGGGAGTTGACCGATTCAGGCCGAACGGCCCGGTTCCCTCCCGGCGGTCGTCGGGAGGGAACCGGGCACCGGGCTCACACCGTACTGGCGATCCAGCCGACGGTCTCGGTGGTGTGGCGGCCGTCGGACAGCGCCCGGCCCGAACCGACGAGTTCGTTGATGCGGATCTTGAACCCGGTGGTGGTGACGTCGGCGATCCGCAGGCCCGGGGTGTCGGGGCCGTTGAACGTCTGGACGAACGGCACGACGATCACGCTCGCGTCGCTCGGGAACGGCGTCGGGAAGGTGACCTGGGTGAACGTCGACGTGTTCCCCCCGCCCAACTCCGTGGGCTGGGTGGAACTCAGCTGCAGCCGACCGGTCTGGATCATGCTCATGGCTCTGACCTCTCGTCTCGCCCGCCACCCACCGCGCCTCACGAACGACCGCGCGGCCGGCAGCACCGGCGAATTGCCTCCTCGTGAGGCAACCCGCCAAGACGGTGCCCGCGCCGACCGGCGTTTAGCGCCGGAGTCGCCTCTTCGAGGTATCCGCTGCCCAGCCCCTTGCCAACGCGGCCCGGGGATCCGAACCGCCTCCCAGACCTGACACAGCGTCAACTATGCTCGCGATCAAGGACTTTATCGCTGACACGTGCCGTCACCGAAGCCGTCGCCGCGCGTCACGTGCGGCTCGACGGCATCGACGGCGCGCAGCCACCAGCCCTCGATCCGGTCCCGCACCGTCAGGCGGATCGCGGTCCACCGGAACCACCACGGCAGCCGCCGGAGCGGGACGAAGGTCAGCGCGTCCCTGATCGCCGTGTCCGCCACCCCTCCGAGTCCTTCCGCCCGCAGCCGTGCGTACATGCCGGGGGTCAGGCGGCCCGAAGTCCGGGCGAGGTCGCCGGCTGCCACGCAGGCCGACTGCCGGACCTCGAACCGGTCGGCTCCGAGTGCACGCTCGACCCGCGCCGCGACCGCCTCGAAGTCGTCGCTCGCGAGGACCAGCTCGATCACCTCGGCACCGGCATCGGGGTCGCCCCGGTCGAGGGCGGCATCGACTGCGGCGAGCCGACGGTCGATCCCGCCCGGCGCGCCCTCCCGTTTCCCTGTCATCGAAACCCGCCTGCTCCTTCACTCGGGGTGGACCGTGCGGTGCCCGGCCCGGCCGCGCGGGGCCGCCACCAGCGCCGATGGCATCGTCCTAGGATCGAGGGATGAACGGAACCACGCCGCCCTCCCGAGCGCCCATACCGACGTCGACGCCGCGCACCCGCTGGGAGGAGGCGGGCAACAGCGGCAACTTCGGCAAGCGGTTCGCCGAACTGATCGCCGCCGGCGAGGACGTCGACGGCGAGGCCCGGCTCGCCGACACGCTCCTGCCGCGCCGCGCCCGGGTGCTCGACGCCGGTGCCGGCATGGGCCGGGTCTCCGCCGCGCTGCTGGCGCGGGGGCACCAGGTGGTCGCGATCGAGCCCGACGAGGCCCTGGTCCGGCAGGCCCGGGAGACCTACCCCGGGCTGCCGATCGAGGAACGCGACATCCTCGCCCTGACCCCCGGCGACGGCCCGTTCGACCTGGTCGTGTGCGTGGGCAACGTCATGGTCTACCTGGCCGACGGCACCGAGCGCGCGGCCCTGCGCGCGATGCGCGAGGTGCTCGGCGAGAACGGCCGGATCCTGGTCGGCTTCCACCTCCAGGACGCCCCGCCGCACGCCCGCCCCTACAGCGCGGCGGAGTTCGAGGCGGACCTGACCGCCGCCGGCCTGCGCGTCGACCTGCGGGCCGGCAGCTACCAACTGCACCCCGCGAACGACGCGTACAGCGTCTGGGTCCTCAGCCGCGCCGCCCAGGACTGACGCCCGGACACCGCCGCACGCTCAGCCCGCGGCCTCGCACGCGAGCGCGGTCGCGCGGCGCCGCGCGCCGGGCGCACGGGTGGCGATCCACCCGGTGAGCAGCAGTCCGAGCGCCGTGGGCAGCAGCGCCCAGCCGGGCAGTGCGCGCGGGTCGGCGCCGTGGGCGAGCAGGCTGCTGCCCGCGGCGGCCCCGGCGGCGGACCCGAGGTACATGGCGGCCATCTGGAACGCGACGATCGGCATCGCCTGCTGCGGCCGGTCTGCCGTCAGCGCCTGCTGCAGCGTCGGGACGCTCGCCCATCCCGCCGCGCCCCACAGCGCCGCCGCGACCAGCCACACAGCAGGGGTGGTGAAGACCCAGAGGGCTGCGAAGCCGACCAGCAGCGCGGCGGGCAGCGCGACCAGCAGGGGGCGCGGCCCGACGGCGTCGAGCGCCCGGCCGACCAGCGCCGCGCCGGCGACTCCGCCGATGCCCCACGCCCACACCAGCGCGAAGCCCCAGCCCTGGAGTCCGCGGGCCTCGGCCAGCGGCAGCAGGTAGGTGTAGAGCCCGAGGCTGGCCACGCCGAGGAGGAACGCGGCGGCGACCCCGACGACCGTCCTCGGCGATCGCAGCACCGCGAGGACGGGGCCGCGCGACGCCGGCAGCGGCGGAATCGTCCGCGCCCGGGCCGCCAGCGCGACCATGCTGACCAGGCCGACGGCGACGACCAGGCTCATGGTCCACCGCCAGTTCAGCCGGTCGCCGACGAGCATCCCGATCGGCACTCCGGCGACCGTCCCGGTGGACAGCCCGAAGGTCACCAGGGCCATCGCGCGGCCCCGTTCGTGGTCGGCGGCCATCGCGGTGGCCGTCGCGGTCGCCACCGCCGTGAGCACTCCCGCGCCGGCTCCGGCCAGCACCCGCGAGGCGAGGAACACCTCGATCCCCGGGGAGAGGACGGTCACCAGGTTGCCGAGGTTGAACACCCCCAGCGCGATCAGCAGCGCCGCCGCGGTGCTCCGCCGGATCAGCCACCTCGACAGCAACGGCCCCGACAGCGCGTAGGCCGCCGTGAACGCGGTGACGCCCAGGCCGACCGCCGCCACCGTGGCCCCGAGCGAGTCGGCGATCGACGGCAGCACGCCGGCGAGCACGTACGCGTCCACCCCCAGCGCGGCCGCCGCGGCGACCAGCGGCCACAGCCGGCGGATCACGCGTCCTCCCCCGCCGCCGGGGCTTCCTCGTACCCGGCGAGCACCGTGTCGACCAGCCCGGGGAACCGCCGCTCCAGATCGTCACGCCGGAGCCTGATCATGCACTTGCGCCCTTCGGCCCGGACGAACACCACCCCCGTCTCACGCAGCAGGCCGGTGTGATGCGTGAGCGTCGAACGCGGCAGGTCCGGTCCCAACTCGATGCTGTCCACCTCGCCGCGCTCCGCGAGCATCCGCACCATCGACAACCGCAGCGGCTCGCTCAACGCGAACAGCACACGCGGGATGGCGATCTCGTCGACCTCGGGATGCTCGTACACCCGCGCCGCAGCCATGGGAACCACCTTCGGATCGTGCGAATATTTCCGCACGATAATAGTGCGAGATTTCCCGCACGATCAAGCGGTTCCCCCGATCCGCTCTTCTAACCTGACCGACAGGATTGACAGGTTAGAAGAAAGCGTGCTTGCCTTGCGGTCATCCAACCGGACCAGGAGCCCAAAGGGGTTAGGCATGCATGCCGTGCACCACCGGACCGCCACCGTCGACGGCCATCAGCTCTTCTACCGCGAGGCCGGCCCCGCCGGCGCCCCCGCGATCGTGCTGCTGCACGGCTACCCGACCAGCTCGTTCATGTTCCGCGAGCTGATCCCGCTGCTGGCCGACCGCTACCACGTCGTCGCGCCGGACCACCTCGGCTTCGGGCACTCGGCCGCCCCGAGCGCCGAGGCGTTCGACTACACCTTCGACGCGCTCGCCGAGCTCACCTCCGGACTGCTCGACCAGCTGGGCCTGGACCGCTACGCCCTCTACGTCCAGGACTACGGCGCCCCGATCGGCTGGCGCCTCGCGCTCCGGCACCCCGAGCGGATCACCGCCCTCGTCACGCAGAACGGCAACGGCTACGAGGACGGCTTCGTCGAGCCGTTCTGGCGCGGCCTCTGGGCGTACGGGGCGGACCCCGGCCCCGAGACCGAGCCCGCCGTCCGCACCGCGCTCGACCTCGACGCCATCCGCCGGCAGTACCTGCACGGCGTGCCCGACCCGAGCCTGGTCAGCCCCGACACCTGGGAGCACGACTTCGCCCTGGTCTCCCGCGAGGGCAACGACCGGATCCAGCTCGCCCTGTTCCGCGACTACCGCACCAACCGCCCGCTCTACCCGCTGCTGCACGAATACCTGCGCACCAGCGAGGTCCCGGTGCTCGCCGTGTGGGGCCGCAACGACGAGATCTTCCGCCCCGAGGGCGCCCTGGCCTTCGCCCGCGACGCCAAGGACGCGGAGGTGCACCTGATCGACGGCGGCCACTTCCTGCTGGAGAGCCACCTGCACGTCGTCGCGGGCCACCTGCGCGACTTCCTCGGGCGCGCCCTGGGATAGACCGGGCCGTCGTGGACAACGGCCGGCTGGAGGTCTTCGTGGTGGCCACCGACCGGAGCCTCTACGTCTGCGAGCAGAAGCAGCCCAACTCCGACACCTTCGGCATCTGGTCCTACCAGCAGATGTTCACCTGATATCGCGCCGACGGGGCGGCCCCGGGGGATCACGATCGCGGTCGACGCGACTCGGATCCCCCGGTGCCGCCCTTCCCGTCATATTCCACCCGTTCGAATGAATCTGATGGTCCGTCAGTTTCTTTGCCGCCCGCCTGCCAAGGATGCGGTTCGGTATCCGTTCACGAAAGGGTGATCCGTATGACCGATCCGACCCCGCAGGCCACCGAGGCGATGCTCACCGACATCGCCGCCAACGGCATCTGGGGCGAGGGCCTGGCCCCCAGCGACTCCGTCCTCAGTATCAGCCAGGCCCTGCTGGCGGCGCTGCGCGGCGAGGAGGGATCCCAACTCGCGCCGGAACTGGCCGAGTTGGTGGCCGAGGTCCGAGGGATCGCCACCACCGAGGCCTCCGGCATAGCCGGCGCCGACGGGGTCCGCCTCTCCGGGCTCGCCCTGAAGCTCCGCGACGGCAAGCCGCACCCGGTGGTGATCGTTCCGGCCGGCTGGAACCCGTACGGGTGGCTGCCGTTCCTCTACCTCTACGTCACGCTGGCCCGGAAGGGCTACCACGTCCTCGCCTACACGCCGCGCGGCATCGGCATCAAGGGGTGGGTGTCCACCTCCGAGGGCTTCATCGACGTCGGCGGGCCCAACGACTGGGCGGACGGCGCGCGGGTGATCGACTTCGCGCAGGAGCACTTCGCCCCGAGCGGGATCGGCTTCCTCGGCGAGTCCTACGGCTCCGGGATCAGCCAGCTGGTCGCCGCGCACGACCCGGCCCGCCGGGTCGAGGCCGTGGTCGCGCTCAGCACTTGGGGCAACCTCGCCACCAGCCTGTACGCCAACAACACCCGGCACCTCGCGGCCGTCAACGCGCTGATCGGATTCACCGGCGGCCCGATGGAGGAGAAGTTCGACGAGGAGACCCAGCGGATCCTCAGGAACTTCCTCGCCGGCCAGGAACTGGACGAGGTGGTGGAGTGGGGCACCAGGCGCTCCCCGCAGACCTGGACCGACCGCACCAACGAGCTGGGGATCCCGACCTTCGTCTCCAACACCTGGCACGAGACGCTGTTCCCGGTCGGCCCGGTGATCGAGACGTTCCAGCAGCTCACCGTCCCCAAGCGGCTGAACCTGTGGATCGGCGACCACGGCGCCCCCGAGGGCCCGGGCCTGGCGGGCCTGGCCACCGGGCTGCCCTTCCCGGGGCTGGCGGAGCCGATCCGGGAGGCGTTCGACTGGCTCGACCACCACCTGCTGGGCGCGGACAACGAGGTGCCGCAGTGGCCGCAGGTGGCCACCCAGTCGATGTTCAGCTACCGGACCGTCACCGTCCCCGGCGGCAGCGAGCTGATCGTCGCACCGGCGCGCCGCGAGTTCCACGGCTCCTGGGACGACGTCACCGTCGGCAGCGAGACCTGGTACCTCACCGGCACCGGCGCCACCGCCGACGGCGCGCTGACCGACAAGCAGACCACCGGCTGGTCGCGGGAGTTCGTCGTCGGCGACACGCCCTCGGCCACCGCCGGCGTCCTGCTCAAGACCGGCCAGCAGGAGTGGTACGGCAACCCCAGGCGCTACGAGCTGCCGGCCTTCGAGCGCGAGCAGCTGCTGGTCTGGTCGACCGACCCGCTGACCGCACAGGGCGACGAGCCGGCCCGCCGGATCCGCGGCGCGGCCACGCTGCGGCTCACCGTGCGCAGCTCGGCCTCCTCCGCCACCCTGGTCGCCTATCTGTTCGACGTCGCCCCGGACGGCGCCGCCCGGCTCGTCACCCACGAGCCGTACACCGCCACCGAGTTGGAGCCCGGCACCGACACCGCGGTCGACTGGCAGCTCCAGGCCGCCGCCTACGACCTCCCGGCCGGCCACCGCCTGGCCCTGGTCGTCAACAGCCGCGACCCGCTCTACTCCACCGTGGCCCTCACCGGCGGCACCACCACCGTCAGCGCGCCGGCTTCCCTGGAACTCCCGCTCGGCTGACCCCACCCTCCCCTCTCCCCCGGCCCGCCGCCCCCGGACGGCGGGCCGGCTCCCGCGCGTCGTCCGAGAAGCCGGCGAGGTCCGCAGAGTCGGCGACGGAGGCGAAGTCGGCGACGGAAGCCTCGGCGCGGGTCCGGCGCCTACGCCGCCAGGGACTTCGCGGCGTCGCGGATGACGTCGAGGACGAAGTCCGGGTGGGAGAGCATGGGCACGTGGCTGCTGTCGACGGCGTGGGTCCTGGCGGACATGCGCTCGGCGGCGGCCCGTTCCAGGTCCGGGTGGACCGTGCGGTCGTTGTTGGCGACGATGTACCAGCTCGGCCTGGTGCGCCAGGCGGTGCCGGGCAGCTGCTGGTCGAACAGGTCGGGGACCGGCACGGCGCCCACGGCGCGGACGAGTCGCTGCTCGGCCGGGGGCAGATCGCCGCAGAAGTGGTCGGTGCCCGACTCCTTGAGCCAGATCCGGCCGTGGGCGATGTCGATGTGGTCGAACACGGGGGTGCGGGGGAACTTGTTCTGCTGGTCCTGCGAGGTCTCGTCCTCGTCGGGGCCCAGCGCGGCGATGTAGACCAGGGCGCCCACCCGGTCGTGGACCCCGGCCTTGGTGATCAGCGTCCCGCCGTAGGAGTGGCCGACGAGCACCACCGGGCCGGGCACCCGGTCGATGGAGCGGGTGACGCACGCGACGTCGCTTTCGAGCGAGTCGAGGCCGTGCTGCGAGCTGGAGACCTCGTGCCCCTCGGCCTGGAGGGCGGGGACGAGCTTGTTGAAGCACGACCCGTCGGCCCAGAGTCCGTGGGCGAAGACGATGCTGGGCTTGCCGGCCATGGGGGGTTCCTCGTTTCGTCGCGGCGGGCCATGGCTGTGGCCACACTGAGTGGTCACGCTATGACTCCTCGCGACGCCCCGCGACCGGCCCGGGCGCGCGAACGGGCGCCCGACGCGGGCTGCGGCAGGGCGGACGGCCCCCGGGGAGCCGCTCACCGGCGGGGCTGTCCAGGTGCCGAACGCGGGCGGGACGTCAAGGCTGTGCGCGTCCCCGAACCCGGCTTCCGGCAGTTCGTCCGCGCCGCCCCCGGGGCCGTGGGGGCGGGGGCGAACCGCGGGCGCCGCCGGAGCCTGTCCGACGAGCAATCACCCGACGGCCCCGCCCGGCGCGCCCGCGCCCGGCGGGCGGAGCGCCGGATCACCGGACGGCGGCGGCGGTTTCGGGGGCGGCGCCCCGGTCCACCTCCTCGAACAGCTCCGCGGCCCGCGCGGCGGTGCTCCTGGCCCAGGCCCCGGTACTCAGCAGGCACAGCGCGATGACGGCGAGGCCCAGCCCGAACGAGAGCCACCACACACCGTGCTCTGCCTCGGTGTACGCCGTCCCCCCGCGGGCCGCGGCCGCGCCGACGATCGTTCCGGAGATGCCGACGCCCAGTGTCGTGCCGGTCTGCCGAGCCGCGGAGATCAGCGAGGTGGCCACCCCCGCCATCGAACGGGGCATCCCGGAGACGGCCGTGTTGGTGACCGGCGGGTTGCCCGTGCCGAGGAAGAGCCCGAAGAGCAGGTAGATCGCCAGCACCGCGACCAGCGGGGTGGCGGGCCGCAGCCACAGCGAGGCCAGGCTGCCCAGCGCCAGGGCGGATCCGGAGACCAGCAGCGGGATCTTGGGGCCGTGCGCGCCGACCAGCCGGCCGGTGTACGGGGAGAGCACGGCGATCAGGCCGCCGACCGGCAGCAGGCTCAGCCCGGCGGCCAGCGCGGACATGCCGCGCACGGACTGCAGGTACTGGGTGGTCAGGAACAGGAACGCGCTGAACCCGCACAGCGTGAACACCGCCATCAGGATCGCCGAGCTGAACGGCACGCTGCGGAACAGGCGCAGTTCGAGCAGCGGGTCGGCCCGGCGCGGTTCGTAGGCCAGGATGCCCAGCACGCTCAGCAGGGCGAGGCCGAGCAGGCCGAGGATGAGCGGCGAGCCCCAGCCCAGCCGGCCGGACTCGATGATCGCGTAGACCACGCTGCCCAGCAGCAGGATCATCAGGAGCTGCCCCACCGGGTCGAACCGGCGGGCGCGGGGCGCGCGCGACTCGGGAACGAACAGCGTGGTGAGCACGATCGCACCGGCCACGATCGGCAGGTTGACCCAGAAGATGGCGGGCCAGCCGAAGCCGTCCACCAGGGCGCCGCCGATGATCGGCCCGAGCGCCAGCGACAGGCCGGTGATGGAGCCGAACACCCCGATGGCCTTGGCCCGTTCGGCCGGCTCGGTGAAGACGGTGGCGACGATCGCCAGCGCCACCGGGTTGAGCATGGTGCCGCCGACGCCCTGCAGCGTGCGGGCCGCGATCAGCCAGCCGCTGCTCGGCGCGAGGCCGCACAGCAGCGAGCCGAGCCCGAAGACGGTGAGGCCGACCAGGAAGATCCGCCGGCGGCCGAGCCGGTCGGCGGTGGATCCGGCCAGCATCAGGAAGCTGGCGAGCACCAGGGTGTAGGCGTCGACGGTCCATTGCAGGCCGGACACCGAGGTGTGCAGGTCGGTGCGGATGGTCGGCAGGGCGACGTTGACGATGGAGATGTCCATGACCACGACGAGCACGCTCGCGCAGCAGACCGCCAGCACCAACTGCTTCTGCTTGTGGCTGAGTTCGCCGGCCGCGGCGCGGTTCGCCGCGAGGCTTGAGAGCTTCATGTGACGACGCTACGATTTCGAGCATGCTCGAAGTCAAGGTGCCGATTCCCGACACAGGCCTGACTATCGGCGAGGCCTCCGACCGCACCGGCGTGAGCGTGCACACGCTGCGCTACTACGAACGCGTGGGCCTGGTGGTGTCCCCCGTCGACCGCACCGTCGGCGGGCGCCGGCGCTACCACCAGCTCGATCTGGACTGGATCACGGTCTGCACCAGGCTGCGGGCCACCGGCATGCCCATCAAGACCATCCGGCGCTACGCGGAGCTGGTGACCGCCGGTCCGGGCAACGAGCAGGAGCGCCTCGCGCTGCTGGAGTCCCACTACGCCGATGTGGCCACCCGGATCGCCGAGTTGCAGGACAACCTGAAGATCGTCGACCACAAGATCGACGTCTACCGCGGCCGGCTGGCCGCCGGCGACGCCGACCGGCTGTGGGCCCCGAACCGGCTGGCCGGCCGCTGACGGGCGCCGCCTTCCCAGCTGGCCGGCCGCTGACGGGCGCCGCCTGCCCGGCGGGCCCGGGCGGCAGCGCGGGGCCCCGGAACGACCGTGTCGCACCGGGGCCCGGCGTTCCCGCTCAGCGCTCGCTGTCCAGGAAGGCCATCTGCCACTCCGCGTAGCGCGTACCGGCGACGGCCTCGGCGGGGACGGCCCGCTCAAGGGCCGCGAGGTCCTCGGCGCCGAGCTTGAGGTCGGCGGCGCCCAGCGACTCGGCCAGTTGCGCGCGCGTGCGCGCACCGACGACGGGGACGATGTCCTGCCCCCGCGCGGCCACCCAGGCGATCGCGAGCTGGGCGACGGTGGCCCCCCGCTCCTCGGCCAGCACGCGCAGCTTCTCCACCAGCTCCAGGTTCCGCGGGAGGTTCTCCTGCTGGAAGCGGGGCGCGCGGCTGCGGAAGTCGCGCTCGGTGGTCCGGCGCTCCGCGGTCCAGTGCCCGGACAGCAGGCCGCGCGACAGCACCCCGTACGCGGTGATGCCCACCCCGAGCTCCCGGCAGACCGGCAGGATGGCCTCCTCGATGCCGCGCGAGATCAGCGAGTACTCGATCTGCACATCGGCGATCGGGTGCACCGCGTGCGCGCGCCGCAGCGTCTCCACGCCGACCTCGGACAGGCCGATGTGGCGCACGTAGCCCGCCTGGACCATCTCCGAGATCGCGCCGACGGTCTCCTCGATCGGCACGTTCGGGTCCACCCGCGCCGGACGGTAGATGTCGACGTGGTCCGTGCGCAGCCGCTTCAGCGTGTACGAGAGGAAGTTCCACAGGGCGTCGGGCCGGCAGTCGAAGCCGCTCCAGTGCCCGTCGGGCCTGCGCAGCCCGCCGGTCTTCACGCTGATCTGCACATCGTCGCGGTCGCGGGTGCGCAGCGCCTCGTGGATCAGCAGCTCGTTGTGGCCCATGCCGTAGACGTCACCGGTGTCCAGCAGGGTGACCCCGGCGTCCAGCGCGGCGTGGATCGTGGCGACGCTCTCCGCCTCGTCCGCCGGGCCGTAGTTGTCCGACATGCCCAGACAGCCCAGGCTCAGCTTCGAGACCTCAGGGCCCTGCGACCCCAACCTTCGTGTCTCCACGTCGACCTCCTCGTCCTCGTCCACAACGGCTTCTCGTGCCCGGTGCGACCCTAGGGAGCCGGGTTAGAAGATCCCTCAAGCCCCGCTGCACAGGGCCGCGGCCGGCGCCCGCCCTTCCACTCCCCCTTGAGTGCCGCTAGAGCGGCACGGGACAGCATGACGCCATGTCAACCACCCTCCGCCATGCGGAACTCCAGGTAGAGGTACAGGACTTCTACGCCCGCCAGGTCCGTCTGCAGAACGAGGGACGGGCGGAGGAATGGGCCGCCACCTTCACCGAGGACGCCCGGCTCACGCACGAGCCGGAGGACGCCGTGGTCCACCGCGTCGGGAAGGGCGCGTTCACCGGCCGGGCCGAACTCGCCGCGACCATGCGGGGGCTGAACAAGAAGCTCGCCGACGCCCGGATCCGGCAGCGGCACCTCTACACCATGCTGCTGGTCGACGAACGCGACGACGGAACGGTCGAGGCGAGCTACTACACGCTGGTGTTCAGGATCAGTCCCGGCCAGAAGCCCGCACCGGAGGTGAGCTGCCCCACCACCGACGTGCTCGTGCGCGGCGACGACGGGAAGCTCCGGGTCCGCTCGCGCACCATCGGCCACGACGAGCGCCCCTGGGAACAGCCGTGCTGAACCCGCACGTCGCCCTCGACCGTCCGTCCCCCGCCGCCGGCCGGGTCCGGCCGGCCGGCTTCCGCCCCGACATCCAGGCACTGCGCGCCCTGGCCGTGTCGATCGTCGTCCTCAACCACCTGTGGCCGACCCGGCTCACCGGCGGCTACGTCGGCGTCGACGTCTTCTTCGTCATCTCGGGCTACCTGATCAGCGCGCACCTCCTGCGGGAGATCGAGAGCACCGGACGCATCGGGATCGCCCGGTTCTACGCGCGCCGGGTGCGCCGCCTGCTGCCCGCCGCGTTCCTGGTGCTGATCGGCGTCGTCGCCGCCGCGTTCCTCGTCGTCCCGCACGAGCGCTGGGCCGCCTACGGCCACGAGGTGATGGCCGGCGCGCTGTACTGGGAGAACTGGCTGCTCACGGCCGAGTTCTGGTCGCGTCCGGTCGACTTCACCGCGTTGACCGCGGTGAGCAGCTACTGGTCGCTGTCGGTGGAGGAGCAGTTCTACCTGTGCTGGCCGGTGGTGCTGCTGCTGTTGTTCCGGATCCGATCGCTGCGGGCGCGGTGGGCGAGCGTCGCAGCCGTGGGACTGGCCTCGCTGGCCGGGTGCGTCTACCTGACGGCGGTGGACCGGGGGCCGGCGTACTTCGTCACGCCGATCCGGGTGTGGGAGTTCGTGATCGGCGCGCTGGTGGCGCTGGGCGGGCAGCGGCTCGTCCTGCCGCGGGCCGCCGCGCAGGCGGCCTCGCTGCTCGGCTTCGCAGCGATCATCGGCTCGGCGGTGCTGTTCACCGGCGCGACCGAGTTCCCCGGCGCCGTCGCCCTGATCCCGACGGTGGGCGCCGGACTGGTCATCGCCGCCGGCACCGGGCCGGGACGGCAGTGGCACACCGCGGTGACGTCGTCGGCGCCGGTGCAACTGCTGGGCGGCATCAGCTACTCGCTGTACCTGTGGCACTGGCCGCTGGTCGTGCTGGTGCCGCTCACCCTGCCCGGCGACGCACTGACCCTCTCCGCCCGGCTCGGCATCCTGGGCGTGTCACTGGTACTGGCGTACCTGTCGACGCGACTGGTCGAGGACCCCGTCCGCAGCTGGCCCCGCCTCGCCCGCGACGTCCGGCTCACCTTCGCCGGCATGGCCGCCGGGATGGCCGCGGTCTGCCTGGCGGCCGCCGGCCTGCTGCTGGCCTGAAACGGCACCGGGCATGCGCCCGCGCCGGGTCGCGACACGCCTTCGGCCGGTCCCGACCACCGCTGCACCGCGCCACCGCACCATCGGGCACGCAGTGTCCACCGAAGCGGACCACCACCATCGAGGAGCTGTGATGAGCAACGACGTCCCGCTGACCCATTCGTTGATCGGCGACCGGCCCGAGGAGACCGTGGTGCTGACCGACGCCATGGTCAAGGAGCCGATCTACATGATCAACTGCTTCTCCGTTCCGGCGGGCCAGGGCGACCTGTTCCTGGAGCGCTGGAAGGACAACGTCCAGGCCATGGCCAAGCAGCCGGGCTTCATCCGCTCGCGGATGTTCCGCTCACTGGACCCGAACGCCATGGTCAGCTTCATCAACTTCGCCTGGTGGGGCAGCGGCGAGGCGCTCCACGAGGCCCGCAAGAACCCGGAATGGCGGGCGGCCGTCCAACGCATGCTGGACGACGAGAAGCTCCAGGTCACCCCGCGCCCGATGGTGTACGTCCCGGCCATGGTCGTGGAGGCCGGCGAGGAACTCTAGGAGCCCGCTTCCCCGGCCCCGGCCCGCAGGGCCGGGAGGTAGGCGCCGGCCTGGCCGGCTGCGGTGGGGTGGAAGGACTGGCCGATGGGCCAGTTCAGGGCACGCAGCCAGGGGTCGGCGTCGCAGAGGCGGTGGCCGGCGAAGCGGTCGGTGACGTCCTGGTGGACGAAGCCGGGGCGGTCGGCGACCGCGGTCCGGATGACGCTGTTGAGCACCTCGGCGCCCTCGTTGAGGGCGGCCCGCTTGGTGCGGCCGATGCCCGGGCAGAGCGGCACGGACAGGTCGAAGAACGCGGGGTAGCCGAGCACCACGACCCGGGCGTTGGCGGCCCGGGCACGGATCGCCGTGTAGAGCGCGTCCAGCCGGCCGGGGAGTACGGTCCGGGCGGTCGCCTCGGCCGAGGCGACCGCGTCCAGGCAGGCTGAGTCGCTGCCCAGCAGGCAGGTGCCCAGCACGCCCTTCAGGTCGAGGTCGTTGCCGCCGATGGTCAGGCTGACCAGGGTGGTCGAGGCGTCGAGCGGTCCGAGTTGCCCGTCGAGCACGGCGGCCGTGTCGGCGCCGCCGCACGCCTGGAAGTCGAACGAGGCGGGTGCGACGGCCTGCGCGTACAGGTACGGGTAGGACTTGGTGCTCCGGTTGCAGCTGTCGAGGTACGTGCTGGACGAGCCGCCGCCGGCGGAGTACGAGTCGCCGAGGGCGACGTAGTGCACGTCGGCGGCGTGCGCGTTCCCTCCGGAGAGGCCGGCGGTCGCCAGCAGCGCGGCCGCGAGCACCGCGGAACGGAGACGGGGGCGGGGCATCTCTTCCTCCTGGAGTGGTCAGTCTCTTTCCGGCGACGACGGCGTGCGGGCGCAGCGGAAGCCGGTGTGGCCGCTGGAGCTGTCGGGGGTGTTGGCGCTGCGGGCGGCGACCCGGTAGCGGTTGCAGTAGGACTTGTGGCACAGGTGCGAGCCGCCCCGGATAACGCGGGCCGAACCGGCTTGCGGGCCAAGGGGGTTGACGAGGGGGCGGGCGGTCGGGTGGGCGGTGGTCCACCAGTCGGCGCACCACTCCCAGACGTTGCCGGCGGTGTTGTACAGGCCGAAGCCGTTCGGGGCGAAGGCGTCGACCGGGGCGGTGCCGCGGTAGCCGTCGGTCGCGGTGTTCCTGGTCGGGAAGGTGCCGCGCCAGATGTTGCAGCGGTGGGCACCGTCCGGGTCGAGTTCGTCGCCCCACGGGTAGCGGGCCTGTTCGAGGCCGCCCCGGGCGGCGTACTCCCACTCGGCCTCGGTGGGCAGCCGCTTGCCGGCCCAACTCGCGTACGCGGCGGCGTCGTTCCAGGAGACGTGGACCACCGGGTGGTCGGCCCGGTCGGCGAGGTCGCTGCCCTCGCCCTCGGGCCGGTCCCAGGCGGCGCCCCGGACGCCGCACCACCACGGGGTCCGTTCGGGCCGTGGCGATGCGCGGCGCAGCGCCGCGGGCAGGAAGCCGGCGAACACGTAGGACCAGCCGAGGCGTTCGGCTTCGGTGCGGTGGCCGGTGTCGGCGACGAACGCGGCGAACTGCTCGTTGGTGACCGCCCGGGTGTCGATCAGGAACGGGTCCAGCCGCACCGGTCGGACCGGCCCCTCGCCGTCGGCCGGGAAGCCCTCGCGGTCGTCGCTGCCCATCAGGAACTCGCCGCCGGGCAGCAGCACCATGCTGTCGTCGGGGCGGAACTCCCGGGCAGGAAGGGCGAGTTCGAGGAGCGGCGGCTCGCCGTGGCCGCGCGAGGGCGTGCAGCAGGGGGCGGGGGTCGGGTGCATGGCGCCTCCAGGGCGGGACGGGTCAGGCGAGGGCTTCGGAGCGGCGCCGGTCGAGTTGGCGCTGCACCCGCTCCACGTCCTTGGCGTAGCTGAGGTGGAGGAGCGTCAGGAACGCTCCGTTGACGGCCATCAGGATCACGAGGACCGCCAGGAAGACCGGCCGCAGGCCGATCCGTTCGCCCACCAGGCCCGCGCCCAGGCCGAACACCGCCCAGGCGATCGCCTCGAAGATCGAGACGTAGAGGGTGAAAGCGGCGGCGCGCAGCTCGGGAGGGGTGATCGCCATGACCATCGGCCGGTTGACCCCGGGGTTGACGCCCTGGGAGAGGCCCATCAGGCCGAACAGCAGGGCGTAGGCGCCGATGCCGTCGTAGTGCACCTGGGTACCGAGGAACGCCAGTGCGGCGAAGGCGAATTGGGCGGCCTGGAGCACCGCGGGCAGGCCGTGGCGCGGGCTGCGGCGGCCCGCCCAGTCGGAGAGGAACCCGCCGAGCAGGGTGCCGGCGACGTACCCGAGCCCCAGCGGCATCAGTACCAGGGCGGCCCGCTGGGTGGTGAAGCCGAACTCGTCGACCAGGTAGACCACCGCGAACGAGCCGAGCAGCAGGTGCCCGGACAGCAGCCGGGAGCCCAGCAGCACCAGGAAGCTCGGGATCCGCAGCAGTCGGCCGGCCGCCGCGAGGGTGAGCCGCTGTCCGCCCGCGCGGGCGGCGGGGTCCAGGTCGGCGAGCTGTCGCTCGGACGCTCCCCGGCCCGGGTCGCGCAGGCGCAGCCACAGCAGCAGCCCCACCAGGACGTTGAGGACGCCGAAGCCCCACAGCCCCCACCGCCAGCCGTCCCGCACCCCGGCCAGCTGCGCGATCAGCGGGCCGAGCACCGCGCCGACCAGCGCCACCGCGCCGTAGAGGACACCGACCGCCCGCCCCCGCGAGGGCCCGTCGAACAGGTCGCCGAGGATCTCCGAGACCAGCGGCTGGGCGGCGGCGTACCCGGCGGCCAACACCGTGGTGAACAAAAGCAGTTGGCCGAAGCTCGTGGAGAATCCGGCGGCCACGCCCCAGATCCCCCACAGGCCGGTGGCCAGCACCAGCACGTTCTTCCGGGAGTAGCGCTGTGCCGCCCACACCCACATCGGCGCGGCGACCACGTGGACCAGCTTCCCGGCGGCGGTGAGGATGCCGAGCGCGCCGAGGCCGAGGCCCAGCGCCTGCCGGATCACCGGGAACAGGCCGGTCACCAGCCCGGCCTCGGTGCCGTCGACCAGCAGGGTGCCGCCCAGCAGGGAGAGTTGGGACCACCGGCCGGCGACCTGCGGAGCGTCCGCCGCCGGCGGGGAGGTTCTCGGGCCGTTGTCGACGAGCTCGGACACGCGTCGTCCTTTCATGGTGTCGTTGCGGGGAGGAGGGTCTTCGCCACCGGCTCGGCGCGCGTCGCGGCTCGGAGCGCCGCTGACCTGCTGCTCCGGGGTGTTCGGGGGCTCAGAGCGCCGCGAGCTCCTCGGCGACCTGGTGCAGGGCGCCGGAGGGCAGCCGGCCGCCGGCCAGGGCGGCGACGTCGATCAGCGGCGTGGACCGCAGGAACTGCAGGAACTCCGAGTCGAGGAAGCCCGGCAGGTAGCGGCGCAGCACCTCGGCCGCGACCGGGTCGGAGATCAGCGCGCCCACCGGCGTGCGCAGCGACAGCCGTCCCTGCGGGAACCCCTCCGGGCGGGGCAGCGGCTCGGCGAACCGCTCGGCCTGCTCGCGCTGCGCGCGCACCAGCAGGTGCTCCTCGGTCACCGGCCCGTCGGCCGGCAGGCCGAGGCGCAGGTACTGGCTCGGCGGGGCGTCGGTCTCCCGCAGCAGGTCGACCAGCAGGCCGGCCATCCGCAGTTCGGCCGCGTCGTCGACCAGCGGGGTGCGCTGCCTGGGGTCGCTCTCCAGGTCGAACAGCAGGGTGCCCTGGTGGTACGGGTTGAGGAAGGTGCGTCCGGGGGCGCGCAGGGTGCGCACGTTCTTGGTGAAGTCGAACGGCTCGGCCAGCTCCAGGTCGGCCAGTTCGGCGGGGGTGAAGCGGCCGCGCATGTGCGTGGGCATCAGCGTGTGCTCGTACAGCGGCGCGTTGTCGGGCGAGACGGGGGCCCGCATGTAGACGTACCGGCCGTCGGTGACGTTGACGTGGCCGCCGTGCGCGCCGAACAGCGCGGCCCGCCGGACCGGGGCGTCGGTGGCGAGCGGCAGCGGCTGCCCCTGCACGTCGGCCGGACGCTCGACGCCGAAGTACTCCAGCAGGGTGGGCGCCAGGTCGATGGTCTGGACGAGGGCCGAGCGGCGCTCGCCGGCCGCGCCGACCCGCGGGTCCCAGACGAACAGCGGCAGGTGGACCAGCTCGTTGTACCAGGGCTGGACCATCTTGCCCCACCAGCCCCGGTCGCCGAGCAGCAGGCCGTGGTCGGTGTTGACGATCAGGAGGGTGTCGTCCCACAGGTTCTGCTCGTCCATCAGGTCGAGCACCCGTCCCAGCGAGTGGTCGCACATCGACAGCAGCGCCGCGTACTCGTAGCGGGCGTGCGCCACCTGCTCGTCGGTCTCCACCACCCGCTTGTAGTCGGGCCAGTCGAAGTGCGGGCCGTCGTAGTCGTGCGGGTAGAGGTCCTTGTAGCGCTGGTGGCTGAAGAACGGCTCGTGCGGGTCGAAGGTCTCGATCTGGACGAACCAGCGGTCGGCGTCCCGGTTGGCGCGGACGAAGTCGAGGCCGGCGTCGAAGGTGAGGGTCTGCGGGTGCTTGGCCTCGGTGTCCAGGTGCTGCCGGTTGATCCAGTCCTGCCGGAAGGAGTCGAAGCGCAGCTTCTTCAGGCTGTCCGGGATCTGCGGGTCGGCGACCTGGCCCTTCCACGGGTCGCCCTCCTGGCCGCGGAAGAACTCCCAGGTGTTGTACCGGCCGTGGTAGGTGGCGCCGCCGTCCTCCCAGTAGTGCGGGTGGTCGCTGACCAGGTGGGTGTAGACGCCGTTCTGCTTGAGCAGCTCCGGCATCGAGTCGTCGAACGGCTCCAGCGGGCCCCAGCTGCGGTGCAGGAAGTTGTACCGGCCGGTGTGCAGCTCGCGGCGGGCCGGCATGCACGGCAGCGAACCCGCCCAGGCGTTGTCGAACGTCGCCGTGCGCTCCGCCAGGCGGGCGAAGTTCGGCGCGTGCGTCCAGTCGCCCCCGTACGGCGGCAGCAGGTGCCGGTTGAGGCTGTCGAACATCACCATGATCGCCTTCATCGGGCGCTCCCCTCCTCGGCGGCGCCGGCCGCCGGGTTCCAGTCCTCAAGACGCCGCAGCGTCTCCTCCAGCCACTCCACCCACCGGTCGACCGCCCCGGCGCCGTACCGGTGCAGCTGCTCGCCGATCTCGCGGGCCAGCGCCTGGTCGAGCTCGGGCAGCGGGTCCTCGAAGCGCAGCGTGCGGTCGCGGTGCCGGTTGCGGGCGATCTGCTCACGGCGGTAGTCGAGTTCGGTGCGGACCAGGGCGATCGCCGCGGCCCGGTCCAGGGCGGCGGCGAACGCGAACCGGGCCAGGAAGTCGGCGTCCTGGAAGCGGCTGGTCGGCCGGTACGGCGAGCGCACCCACGCCAGCAGCGCGTCCCGCCCGACCGGGGTGAGCCGGTACACCTTCGCGTCCGGCCGGCCCTCGCGCGGGTCGACCTCGTAGACCACCCAGCCGTCGGCGACCATCCGCCCCAACAGCCGGTAGATCTGGCTGTGATGGGCCCGCGACCGCAGGAACTGCCCCTCGGTCTCCACCCACCGGCCCAGGTCGTACCCGCTCAGCGGCCGTCCGGCCAGCAGACCCAGAAGCACATACTCGAACTGCATCGGCCATCCCTATGTGCAGATTGACATAGGTGAACCGTCCCCGCGGGGCCGCCGGCCGGTCAAGGCATCCGGCCCACGCTTGGCACGCCGTTCACACCTGTTCATGCAGCGCCACGCAGGTACGCCCGGCCGTTGCAGAACCCCTGCGGCCCGGCGGCGACGACGTCCGGCACCGGGTCGAGCATGGGGGGCGCGCCGGGCGCGTTCGCTCCGGGGCTTCGGCTTGCGCACCCGCGCCAACGGCCATGAGCTGGGTCGGGGCCGCGCCGCCGAGAAGCCCGCCCGGCCGGTCCGCCGGGCGTGTGGCGCGGCAGACATTTGCATTACCCCGCGCGTGCAATTATTGTCTTCACATGTAAGGCGCTTCTGCACACATCTGGTGAAGGCGTCCTACCCCGCGAAACACCCCTTCGCACCCCGCCCGGGACACCGTCAAGCCCCGGCGGCACTGATCGAAAAGGCACCGTCATGACCCTCAAGAACCTCCTCCCCGGCAAGCTCGGCGCGGTGAGGGCGGCCAGCCTGGTGCCGGTGTACATGTCCTCGGGCCGGTACACCGTGGCGTAGCCGGCCAGGGTCGACATGACGTAGCCGCCGAGGTCGTCGACGTCCGGCATGATCCGGCGCAACTGCGCCTCCCAGGCGTGCCGGTGGGTGTCGACGAAACCGGGACTGAGGACGGTGCCGGTGGCGTCGACGACCACGGCATCGTCCACGGCGAGATCACGGCCGACGGCGGTGACGGTGTCGCCCTCGACGAGGAGGTCCCCGCCCGCCACGACGCCGAGATCGGGGTCCATGGTGACGATGGTCGCGCCGGTGAACAGGATGCGCCGCCGACCGGCGGGGCGACGAAGGATCTCTTCGAGGACGGCGGCGTTGGTGGTGTCGTTGACGTGCATGAGGGTCGTCTTTCCGTACGGCGGACAGGACCGGAAGGGCCCGTCCGCGGGAGTGGGCCGGGCGCGGTGGTGGTCGCCGGGGGTCAGCGCAGCTTCATGACGTAGCCCGCGTGGTGCAGTTCGTCGCCCCGGAACTCTCCGTAGGCCCAGAAGCCGAGGTCGTCGAGGTAGTCGATGCGGTCACCGTCGATCCAGTAGCGGCCCTGGTAGGCGTGCGGGCGACCGCCGCGGGTCTCGTCGTAGCGGCCGTCGGCGGTGAGCTCCTGGTGCAGGAAGTCGTTCCGGTCGATCCAGACGCCGACCCGCGGGCTGCCGGCCATGTCCGGTGCGGCCGGGATGCCCGCCTCGGGCGCGGTGGCCCGGCCGGGGACGTCGGTGCCGTCCCAGAGCACGGGCCGGCCGGCCGCGACCAGCGCGCGGACCTGCCCCGGCCGGGTCACGAGGACGGCCACCGCGCCCAGCACGTCGGAGGCGAGTTCGTCGGGCACCACCAGGAAGTCGGTGGTGTTGCCGGGGGTCAGTGTCGCCACGTGCTCGGAGCGGTGGCCGCGTCCGCCCACCAGCGCGGCGGCGTCCACCACGGCGGGGACGACGGTCGTGCCCGTGCAGTCGACGACGATGGCGTTGTCGTCGCCCGCCGCGGTGATGATGCCCGGGCCCACGCCCACGAGCAGCGAACCGACGAACAGGAGATCGGCGCCGGTCATCGTCCCGATCAGCGGGTCCATCGTCATGATCCGGGCGTTGGTGAACAGGACGGGACGCCCTTCCTCGTTCGAGAGGATCTCGTCGAGGGCCTTCGGGTTCCAGCTCACGGTGCCGGTGGTGGTCATGGTGCTCCTCAGGGAGTTCGGCTCATCGGTCCGCCCGATGTGCGACGGGCGCCGATGCAGGTCGGCGGCAGCCGCTCGGCAGTTGCGGCAGCTGCGTGACCATCAGGTTCGTCGCGCGGAGGAAGCGGGACCAGGCCGCCGTCATCCCAGGTGCGCCGCCCCCAGGATGCCCGTACCCGGGAAGACGGCGGCCTGGTTGCCCTCGGCCGCCGGACCGACGATGGGGCCATGACCGACAACGACACGCCCCGCGAGCCTCACCCGTACATCGGAATGTGGGTGACCGCGGACGGATTCATCCGCCAGGAGCTGCTGCCGGGCGGCCGCTACGACGAGGCCCGGGGAAATCGCCGGAGCGCCTACACCGGCCGCTACACGGTGACCGGCAGCCACCTCGACTACGTCGACGACACCGGCTTCACCGCCACCGGCGACATCCGCGACGGCGTCCTCTTCCACGAGCACCTGGTGCTCTACCGCGAAGGCGACGAACGCGCCCGCTAGGAAGGCGTCCGGTCGCGCGGCCGACAGCTCACGCGGAATTCGTGTCGGGGCCGAGCGGAGCGGGGTCCGGGAGTCCGCCGGCCGTGCGGGCGGCGAGCTCTGCAAAGGCGGCCGCGGTGGCACTCGCCGGTTCGGCCTGGTAGACGACCAGTTGCTGGTGCGGGGCGCCGTTGACGGTGAAGGCCGAGAACCGGATCTCCAGGGCACCGACCTCCGGGTGCAGGAGGTTCTTCGCCTGCTGGGTCTTGCCCTTCACCTCGTGCCGTGCCCACAGTTCGGCGAATTCCGGGCTCCGGGCGCAGAGTGTGTCGACGACTTCGGTGATCCGCGGGGAGTCGGGGTCGTGTCCCCAGGCCGCACGCAGTTCGGCCGCGCACGCGTCCGCGGCCCTGTCCCAGTCCTGGTAGAAGGCACGCCCGGCCGGGTCCAGGAAGACCATGCGGGCCAGGTTGTCGAACCGCCGGAATCCGCTGTGCAGGGCTGCGGCGAGCGCGTTGTGCGCCAGGACGTCCAGGGCCGGTCCCAGGACGAAGGCGGGGGTGTCGGGCCAGTTGCCGATCAGCTGCAGCAGCTGAGGGCTGATCCGACCGTGCCCGGCGGGAACGCTGCGACGCTCCCAGGGCGCCCGGGGTGCCCGGGTGAGCCGGCGCAGGTGGTCGTGCGCCTCGTCGTCGAGCCGGAGCGCGGCGGCGACGGCGTCGATCACCTGGGACGACGGGCTGGTCTCCCGGCCCTGCTCCAGGCGCGTGTAGTAGTCGGAGCTCACGCCCGCGAGTACGGCGACCTCCTCGCGGCGCAGCCCCGGCACCCGCCTGCGCCCGTGCTCCGGCAGGCCCACGTCCTCCGGTCCGAGGGCTTCGCGCCGTGCTCTGAGGAAGGTCCCCAGAGGAGTGCTGTCGCTCATGACCCCGACCTTGTGACGGGGAACGCCGGCCGTCGGCGGCGAGATCCTGCGAGCGTCCGGCCATGCCGCACCCGCAGCGTCGGCCGTCCACAGGGTCCGGCCCCCGGCGCGAGCCGGCCGCCGACGCGCAAGCGGAGCAACTCTTCCGGCCCCACCGTCCGGGTCATGGCATCATTCTCCCCCACCTCCACCCGAGGTACGGAGCGGTAGGCCCGGCCCGGCGCCCCCGAGGACGCGGCTGGGTCTCTCCCGGCCGCCGCGAGCGCGCGTTCAGCCGGAGACAACGCCCGGCGTCGCCTCCTGCGCGGGCACGGGGCCGGCACTGAGCGAGCCGAGCAGGGCGAGGCCGTCGGCGGAGGAGGAGCCCGGTTCGGCCTGGTAGACGACGAGTTGCTGCGTGGGGGCACTGTCGACGGTGAAGGACTCGTGGTGCAGTTCCAGGTCGCCGACCTGGGCGTGGTGGAAGTGCTTCGCCCCGCGCGTCTTGCCGCGCACATCGTGGCGCGCCCACAGGACGCGGAAGTCGGCGCTCTTCACGGACAGTTCGCCCACCAGCCGGCTCAGCCGGGGGTCGTCGGGGTCGATGCCGGCCGACCGCCGCAGCGCGGCCACGGTCGATTCGGCGGCCCGCTCCCAGTCGAGGTAGAACTGCCGCCCGACCGGATCCAGGAACGTCATGCGCAGCAGGTTGTCGGAGTGGGTGAACCCGGCGTGCAGGGCGCTCGCGAGCCGGTTGCGGGCCAGGACGTCCAGCGCGGGGCCCAGCACGAAGACGGGCGTGCCGCTCCACGTGTCGAGCAGCCGCCGCACCTGCGGGGCCACCCGCTCGACGCGCGGCGCACGGCGCACCTGGCGGCCGCCCGGGCCGGCCACCCGGAACAGGTGGCCACCGCCTCGTCGTCCAGCCGCAGCGCCCCCGCGACGGCCTCCAACACCTGCCGCGACGGATGCCGTTCCCGCCCCTGCTCCAGGCGCATGTAGTAATCGGCACTCACCCCCGCGAGCATGGCGACCTCCTCACGACGCAGCCCAGGCACCCTGCGCCGACCGGAAGCACGAATTCCCACATCCTCGGGACGCAACCGGCCACGCCGTGCGCGAAGGAAACCTCCCAGCGCGTTCTCGGCCGCGGGACCGTCCTTCTCCGTCTCCATACGCCGAGGCTAAGGCTCCGCAGCACCCCGACGTACGGGCGAAGGGGGGTGCGCTCCACCCAGGAACAGCGCACCCCGATCACCGGCCGCCGCCCTACCGGCCTGACGTGAACGGCCGAACGCGTCCTCGACTGCTCGCCGCGACGTCGCACAACGGGACTCAGCGGTTGACCCCTGCCCCGTCGAGCCGGGCCGGCGGGATGGGCATCCAGCCGATGCAGCCTCCTCGCTGAGCGACAAGGCGAGCGGCAGGCGGCTCAGCCGCTCGCCGGCGGCGCGGAGCAGCGGGCGCACAGGGGCGTCCAGTGCGCCGCCGGGGTTGAACGAGCACACTCGTCGTCGTACCGCTCACAGCGCGCAGGCGGCGGCCGAGTTCGACGGCAAAGAGCATCTCCGGCGGCCCGCACGTTTCCGGTAGACCCGATGCCACCCCCTGACCGAACGAATCCCCCCACCGGCCCGCCGGTCCGGATCGGCCTTCGGCGCGGGCGAGTTGGCCGAGTACCTGGCGCTGGCCCACGACGCCGGGAAGGGGTTCGTACGCCTGGCGGCACGGCCTGGACGAAGCGCAGAAAAGTGCGCTGCCCGAGGGCGCGATCACCCGCACGGCGGCCGCCACCCGGCAGATCGTCCCGACCGGACGCATCCCTGTCGACCTGGCTCGCCCACGCGGCACGTCCAGCAGGCAAGTTGTACCGTGACCTGCTGGCACGGATGCTCTTCAGCTACGTACTCGACACCGGCCTCACGAACACGCCCCCGCACGTACAGGCCGACGCCGACACAACGCACCTGCCGGAAGTCGGAACAGCCCCGGCTGCGCGGGGAGGACGTCGACGGCGACCGGCTGCTCGGCGGCCTGGTCGGAACAGCCCCGGCTGCGCGGGGAGGGCCTCCTCTCGTTCGTGCTGGGAGTCGCCATCGGCGGAACAGCCCCGGCTGCGCGGGGAGGACGTAGGTGTCGAAGGCGACGCGGGTCAGCAGGCCGGAACAACCCCGGCTGCGCGGGGAGGACCTGGTCGCCGAGCGGTTCGGCCCGGTCGACTACGGAACAGCCCCGGCTGCGCGGGGAGGACGCCTCCTCCACCCCGATCGGGGCTCCCCAGCGCGGAACAGCCCCGGCTGCGCGGGGAGGACGTGCCCATGGTGGTGAGGGAAGCGCCGATCCTCGGAACAGCCCCGGCTGCGCGGGGAGGACCCGAACTGGCCCACTTCTCCGCCCAGCGCACCCGGAACAGCCCCGGCTGCGCGGGGAGGACTGCCGGCGGGCGTCGTCCAGGGCCTGCTGGGCCGGAACAGCCCCGGCTGCGCGGGGAGGACCGGATCGTCACGACGGCAGCTCCACGGGGGCGCGGAACAGCCCCGGCTGCGCGGGGAGGACTCTGCTCGACCCGCGACGTCACGTCGTCCGCTCGGAACAGCCCCGGCTGCGCGGGGAGGACAGGAACAACGCAACGCCGGGGTGGGCGTGCCCCGGAACAGCCCCGGCTGCGCGGGGAGGACATGTGACCCATGGTCAGGACGCCGCCGGACGCCGGAACAGCCCCGGCTGCGCGGGGAGGACCCTTTTTGACCTGGTGCGATCCAGGGGGTTTGCGGTTTCTTTGCTGTTGTCAAGGAGCGGTGGGCGGGGCGGCTAGAGGGCCGGAGCGATGGTGAGGAGGCCGGCGCCGAAGGCTTTGCCGCGGCCGATGCCGGTGAGCATGGCGGTGCGGAGGGTGTCGGGGTCGGTGATGGTGGCGGTGCCGTCGTAGCGGGTGAGGACGAGGCGGAAGCCGGGTTTGCGGTCGCGGGTGCCGGTGACGGTGGGGAGTTGGGAGGTGGTGGTGGTGTCGAGGTCGAGTCCAGTGTCGGGGGCGCGGCGGGTCCACCAGGTGGTGATCTCCTCGCCCCTGCAGGGGATGCGGTTCGGGAGGGGGAGGCCGGTGATCTCGTCGAAGGCGAACCGGACGGAGTTGCCGGCGAGTCGGTAGCGGACCTTCTGGCCGGCGGCCAGGCGGTCGAAGTGCTTGTCGAGAGGGAGAGTGCGGGAAACCCCGTAGCCGTCGGGGAGGGTCTGGGGGGCGGGCTTGTCCATGGTCTGAACGAGCAGGCGCAAGCCGTTGTTGAACGTGTCGAGCCGCCACAGGAGGCGGGTTTCGCCGCCGGCCGTCTCGGTGTTGGTGAGGCGGGCGGTGCGGTGGTGGAAGCCGTAGCCGCCGTTCCTGAGGTCGGCCTGGACGTCGCGGGATCGGGTGTTGAGGCGGATCTCGGTGAGGTGGGCGCTGGTCATGGGTGCTCCGGTGCTGCCCCGGCGGGCGGGGAGGTGTGGTGGTGGCGGTAGTGGTGGAGTCGCTCGTAGCGCTCGCCGGCGTCGCTGCCGACGCAGAGGTCGGCGGGGAGCGTCAACGTGGTGCGGGCGAGGGTGCGTTGGCGAAAGCGGCGGCCGCCGTGCGGGTCGTCGTTGACGGTGTGGGTCGCGGTCGGGTCGTCGTGGGCGACGGTGGTGATGGTGTCGACGGTGACGGTGGTCTCGCCCGGACGGGCGTCGCGGTCCAGCGGTGCGGTGGCGAAGACAGCGGCGGGGCCGCCGGGGTGGATGCCGAGGTTGTAGGGGGCGGCCGGCGGGCAGGCGCGGCGACCGAGGAAGGGGGTGTAGGCGGGGTGGTCGAGGGCGTCACTGACCGTCCGCAGGAGGGCAGTTGGGCCGGTCAGGGCGACGGTGAACGCGGCGTCGGCGAGGTAGGCGCGGCGGGTGAGGACGGCGCCCGGGCGGGTGCCGCCGTCAGCGGAGGGGACCACGCCGGCGCGGGACTGGCCGCCGATGGTGTGGAGGTCCTCCATGGGCGTGCCGGGTCGGTCGACGCGGACGGCGAGGTCGAGTTGGGCGAGGTCGCCGGGGGCGGATCCGCGGGGGTGGCCGAGGGCGCAGGCGAGTAGGCCGAGGACGCCGGAGCGGGTGGGGTGGTCGGCGCTGTCGCGGTACTCGTTGAAGGCTGCGCGCACGCCCCAGGATTGGAGGGGGGCGGCCAGGCGCAGGACGAGGACGTGGTCGGTGTCGGTCACTGAGGGGTTCCGAACGCCCGGTCGAGGATGGCGTCGGTGGCCTGGTCGTAACTGTCGGCGGCCTCGCCGAGGCCGGGCAGTTCGCCGCTGCCGGTGTGGGCGTGGACGGCGTGGACGAGGCCCCGGCCGGCGGTGAGCCGCTGGATGGTGGCGGCGTACTCGGCCAGGCGCTCGATCGAGGGGGTGGCGTGGCCCGCGCGTCCGCCGCGGATCGGCTTGTCGAAGGCGGTGGAGAGGTTGACGGGCCGGTCGCTGCGGGCGGCGAGGTGGACGAGGTCGGGGAGGGTCCAGGCGGCGGCGTTGGTCTGGCCGGAGTCGGGGAGGGTGGTGATGAAGCCTTCGACGAAGGCGCGGGTGAGTCGGCGGGAGAGGTCGGTGTCGCCGTTGTTGGCGGCGACGAGGGCGTGCAGGTTGATGGTGGCGTAGCGGTAGAAGGTGCCGGCGGTGTGCTGGCTGTCGCCCATCTGCCCGACGTCGGGGATGCCGGGGGTCGCGGCGGCGTAGTCGTCGACGGCGACGAAGAAGTCGACCTCGATGACGGCCTCGTGGGTGGTGAAGGCGGAGGACACCTGGACGCAGGCGTCGCGTTCGGCGCCGTCGACCTCCATGAGGGTGCGGCCGAGCAGGGCGATGGAGCCGTTGGCTTCGGCGAGCCGGCCCTTCATGGTGCCCGGGTCGGCGACCGTGGCGGGCTCGACCTTCTTGGCCTTCGCTCGCGCCTTGGGCTTGCCGCCGTTGCTGGCGGCCTCCTTGTGCGCCGTTTCGTACTCGTCCTTCAACTCGGCTGCCACCGCGGCGAGTCGGGCGGCGGTGTGCGCGGGGGTGTAGATCAGGGCTGCGGTGGCGAGGGGGTCTCTGGCCTTGGTGCCTTCGGCGGCCTTGGTGCCTTCGGCGGCCTCGTCGACGCTGCCGACCTTCATCCCGCCGGAGGCGGCGGCGAAGACGTCCAGGGCGGCGAAGGTGGCGAGCTCTTCCTCCTCGGGGGTCGGCCGGCCGGGCTCGGCCGGCGTCCAGTGCTCGCGCAGCAGGGTGTCGCGGATCTCGTGGACGAGCCGACGGGTGCGGACGGCGGCTTCCTCGGGGAGGGCCCGTTCGATGTGCAGGCGGACGGGGCGCTTGACGGCCTGGGGGCTGAGCCTGGCGCGGGTGACGCCGCCGATCACCACGGACTTGGGGTTGCCGTCTCCGTCGCGGTTGAGGGCGGAGAGCGGGACGGTCTGGATGACGTGCAGATCCAGGAAGGCGGCGGGAACGGTGGTGGTCATGGCTCACTCGCTGTCGGTCGTGGTGCTGACGGGCCGGGGCTGGTTCTCGCGGAAGTAGTCCTGTTGCCACTGGGTGCAGGTACGGCGGCCGTTGAAGTACCAGCCGTCGAGTTCGCGCAGCAGCCGTTCCCAGTCCGGACGGGCGCCACCGGCATCGATCAGGCGGACGGCGCCGCGCAGGTGGGTGTAGGGGCCGGCGCTGGTGTGGGTGGCCACGCGTTTGAGGGAGGACTCGGTGGTGGTGGCCGAGAGGGTGCGGGAGGCTCGTCCGAGTGCGCCGCCGATGCTGACGCCGGTGCCGATGCCCGCGCGGCTGGTGGTGGTCATCAGCGCGGCCACGGTGTAGAAGGCGCGCTCCCGTTGCGGGTGCGCGGCATCGGGCAGCCAGCTCACGACGTAGCGGTGCATGCCGCCGGGAGGGTGTTCGGTCCAGGGCCGCAGGCCGGTGGACAGGGCCCGGCGGGCGGCGCCGTCGTCGCGCAGCAGGGTGGCGATGTGATCGACGAAGCGGCGGGTGTGGGTCTGCTGCCCGTCAGTGGGGCTGGTGGCGGGGTCGGTCACGGGGTGGGTTCCTTGCGGGGCAGGGGGAGCAGTGCGCGGGCTCGGGCGACTCGGCGGGTGGCGGAGGGGCTGCGCGCGAGGGCGGTGGTGAGGTGGTCGAAGGCGTCGAGTGCCGCGTGGCGCATGCGGGCCTGGGCGCGGTCGAGTCGGCCGGTGTGGTAGAGGTTCCAGAACTCCGTGTCGGCGCGGGGCCAGTACTGGACGGCGGCGCGGGCTCTGCGGTTGGCGGTGTCGGTCCTGTCCTTGGGGCGGTCGTTGAACGCGGCGGCGAGTGCTTCGTCGAGCCGCCGGGCGGCGGCGTCCGCTTCCTTGACCGCGTCAGCCACCAACTCGGCGGTGTCCGGGTCGTGTTGGGCGTCGTGGGCGAGCAGCGGAGGTGTGGTGGTGGTCCACCACTGGCTGTCCCGGTTCTGGGCGCGGTCCTGCTGGGCGCCGACGACGCGCAGGCGCAGGGTGTCCAGGACGGCGTCGGGCAGCATGTCGCAGCCGGCCAGGACGAGCGGGCGGGTGGGCCGGTTGCGGCGGGTGGCGGGGCGGTTGTCGGGGGCGTCGAGGAGGACGTCGAGATCGCGGAACAGGTGGCGTCCGCCGTCGGCCTCCACTGCTGCGCCGGGGCGCTGCGTCCTGGGTGAGCGGCGGTAGGACAGGTAGGGGTCGGGGTGGGCCTCGACGTACTCGGTCTTCTCGCCGCCGACGGTCTTCGGCGGGTTGCGGGCACCCCAGGTGATGGTGCAGTCGACGGCCGAGCGGGCGTCGGGGCCGGGGGTGAGCAGGATGGCGTGGCGCATGCGGCCGGCCAGCAGGGAGACGGGGCCGGTGGGTTCGGGGGCCGGCCGGGTGGGGTCGGGGTGCCGGTCGCGCTCCCACATCGCCTCGTCGGGGCGGCCGTCGGCCTCCGGTGTGCCGGGCGGGACGAGGTGGGCGAGGAGGGTGGCGTGCAGGGTGGCGCCCAGGGGGTGGTAGCCGACCGTGCCGCGGGCGGGGGCGGACTGGCAGCCGGTCTGGGTGGTGATGCCGCCGTGGGAGCGGGTGGTCACCGTTCCGCCGGAGCCGTAGTAGGCCCACATCACCAGGTGGAGTGCGGCCTGCGCCGAGGGCAGGGGGCGCTGGGAGCGGTCGCCGTGCTTGCCGTTGAACCACGGCCGGGCGCTGCCGGAGGCTCCTCCGACGACCAGCTTGTTGATGCCGGAGGTGTCCTTGCAGTCCGTGGCCAGCCGCGGGTCCTGGAGGAACGGCCGCACGGGGTGGTAGAGCCCGAAGCGGTCGTGGTGGCGGCCGAAGTACTCCTCGACGGCGTCCGGGTCGAAGGCCGTACCGAACCGGCGGTTGCGGCGGCGGTACCAGCTCTCGGCGCTCTCGCCCTCCTGCAGCCGGTCCAGGCCGGTGACGCGGTAGGAGAAGGCGGCGAGCAGTCGGTACAGCGCGCCGTAGGCGGCCGGGTAGGGCGGGGCGATGTCGGCGATCAGGTGCGCGTCCAGGACGGCCTGCAGGAGGCCGACGCGGCGTACGACGCCGTCGGCGTAGAGGCAGTCGATCCACGGCTCGTGGGCCAGGTCGCCGGCGGTTGGGGCGTTCACGTTCTACTCCTGGGCAACGGGCGCCTGGACGATGAGGCCCAGACGGCTGTCGTAGGCCACTGTGCACCCCGCCACTGACAACTCCCTTTGCCCGCACGGGTATTCGAGGATCATGACGTCCTTGAGGCTGCGGGCGGGCGCCCAGTCGGGCAGGCGTTCGGCCAGGGTCGGCAAGGCGCGCTGCCAGGGTTCGCGCCGCACCGACAGCAGGCGTTCGCGGATCGGGCGCAGGTCGGCGTGCTGCCGTTCGGGGAGCACGAGGGCGCCGTCCTCCTCCAGGCCGAGCCGGCCGTCCGGGAGCACCCACAGGGGCAGGACGGTGACGCTGCCGAGGTTGTAGCGGGTCGCGGCCTGCTCGTCGGTCATCGACAGGTCGGTGAGGTCGAACAGGTCGACCACGTCGCGCGGGTGCGGGATCATCACCGGTTTCGCCGCGTTCTCCATCGCCCACTCCCCCGCCAGGTGGGCGAGGATGTCGCGGTCCGGGACGTCGGCGTCCCAGCCCGCACAGACCGCGTCCACGAGCTTCTGGACATCGCCGGGGACGGCGATCGGGCCGTGGGCGGCGAGGAGTTCGCGGGTGGAGCGCATCAGAGCCGGGCCGTAGACCGCTCGCCAGCGGCCGTCGTCCGGTGTGCCGTCCCTGCCGCAGGGCACCAGGACGCTCACGGGCACCCGCACGTCGTCGCCGACCTGGTGGCGGAGCCCGCGGCCGGCGCGCTGGACGATCTGGGCGAGGGGCGCGAGGTCGCTCACCACGTGGTCCAGGCTCAGGTCCAGCGACTGCTCGCACACCTGGGTGCTGACCAGCACCGCGCGCCGGGGCCGCCTGTCCCGCTTCTTGCCGAACGCCTCCTCGACGCGGAGCGTGTGCCCCCGCCGGTCGAGGACCCGGTAGCGGGCGTGGACCAGGAAGACCTCCACGTCCCGCCCGAGGAGTTCGCCCAAAGCAGTGACGGTGTGCTGCGCGGAGCGGACCGTGTTGCACACCACCAGCGCGCAGAAGTCTCCATGCTGACGCTCCATCAGGTCGGCGACGAACCGGGCGCGGGCCTCGTCGGCACCGGGGATGCCGCCCCTGTGCACAGGCTTGTTCGCGCCCCGGAGTTCGACCAGCTCGACGTCCAGGGTGCGGGGGCGGCTGGTCGTGACGCGCTCGGACGCGGTCGGCTCGCCGGTCGTCCCGTCCACGTACAGCCAGCCCGGGTACACCGGCTCCACGTCGGGCGCCGGGACGCCCGGCGCGGAGCCGGAGAGATAGGCGGCGGCCAGCGAACGCGCCACGGCCGCGGGCACGGTCGCCGACATCAGCACCACCGGCACCCGCATCGCGCCCCACCAGGCCAGCGCCCGGCGCAGCAACGACTGCATGTACGGGTCGTAGGCGTGGCACTCGTCCACCAGCAGCACCTTGCGGGTCAACCCGCCGAGCCTGAGCGCGCTGTGACGCACCCGCAGGACGGCGGTGAGGACCTGGTCGATCGTCGAGACGCTCACCCCCGCCAGCACCGCGCGACCGCGGCCTTCCAGCCAGGTCGAGGACGACGTGTCCAGGCCGCTCTCGTGGGTCAGCACCCGCGAGGCGTCGCGGTTCCAGCCGGCCTGGCTGTGCGCCAGGGTGACCGGGGAGGACACCGCCAGCGCCCGGCCCGCCCAGGCGTCGACCCTGCGGTGCGCGGCGTCCGTGGTGGCCATGGTCGGCAGCGCGACGTGCACCCCGACGCCGGGCCCGCCCAGCCACCTCGCACCCCACAGGCCGCCCTCGGTCTTGCCGCTGCCGGTCTCCGACATGACGATCAGCAACCCGGCGGCACCGGGCACGGCGCAGCGCGGCAGCCCTTCGAGCAGGGATGCCTGCATCGGATTGGGGTCGAACTCGAACCAGTCCCGGAACGTCACGCGAGCGGAGTCTCCGTCCACTGCGGCACCAGCAGGCCCGCCTCCGCGATCAGCCCGGGCGCGGCCTCCAGGGCGCGCTCCCAATGGCGTTCCGGAAAGTCGCTCCCGGCGGTGTCCATCGCGTGCAACTGGGCTTCGACATGGTGCACTTGAGAAGCCAGCCAGTCGGAGAGCACCACCACCTCCGACGCCAGGACCGCCGCCTCGACGGACAACACCGGCGGCGCGAGCGGACGGCCCATCACCTCGGCCACCGCCGCCAGGTGCGACCGGCGCTGCGCGTCCCACTTGCCGCCACCGAGCTCCCTGTCGCGCAGCCCCGCCGAGCGCAAGGCCCGCCGCGACGGCTGCGCCGGATAGCGACCGTGATGCCCCGCGACCACCTGCGCGACCCGCCGGGCCGGCGACGCCGGCACCAGCCCGTCGCCCTCGCCGTCGTACCCGAGACCGGGCAGCGCCTGCGCGAGGAAGAGGTGGGCGACATGGCCGTGCGACGACACCGCACCGGGACCGAGAGGGCCGTACCCCCGCAGGAGCGCGAAAGCCGCCGGATCCTTGCGCTGAAAGGCCCCGACCTTCCCCACGTCGTGCCAACCGGCCCAACACGCGAGCAACGCCCGAGCACGCTCCCGCCCCTCAACACCACCGGCATCGAGCCCCAGGCCGGCCACCAGGACACGCCGCTGAAGTTCCACCAGATGCAACTCCCAGGCCCACCACGCAACCGCGGCCACATCCAGAAGGTGCCCGATCAGCGGATACACCACCCCGGCAGGCAAACCATCGGACTTGCCCCACAACGCGCAGTCCAGCTCACTCGCCGGCTTCGAGCAGTCAGCTTCCACGCGGCGGATCGTAGAGCCGACCACTGACAGGCCAACACGCCAAGGTAATTGACGATCACTCAGTTGCCGGAGAGCCCGCAGCGAAGCCGAGCGGCCCCGCTACCCTGTACGCAGAGCTGCCCCACCGCTCCTTGACAAGGCAAAGAAAAAGCAAAGCCGCCACAACACTGCAGCTCGCGAAGCCTCCTCCCCGCGCAGCCGGGGCTGTTCCGGTCGGCCAGGCGATGAGTTTCATCTTCTGACCCTCCTCCCCGCGCAGCCGGGGCTGTTCCATGGAACGCCCGGCAGGTAGGTCGTTGATGATCCTCCTCCCCGCGCAGCCGGGGCTGTTCCGGAACCTGTCGGCACCCGAGCTGCGATCGGACGCTCCTCCCCGCGCAGCCGGGGCTGTTCCGGATGCGAGCCTGAGCGCCGCGCAGGCGGCGGCCTCCTCCCCGCGCAGCCGGGGCTGTTCCGGACGTCGGCAGCAGGACCACTTGTGGGCACGACTCCTCCCCGCGCAGCCGGGGCTGTTCCGGAGGGAAACTCCGAGTCCGGCCAGAGCGACGACTCCTCCCCGCGCAGCCGGGGCTGTTCCGCAGTGCAGGCCGGTGTCGGCGGGCATCTTGCGCTCCTCCCCGCGCAGGCGGGCTGTTCCGACGTACGAGCGGGCGACTTCGTGCTCGTCGCCCTCCTCCCCGCGCAGCCGGGGCTGTTCCGATCTCGTCCGTCGGCTAGTGCCGTGACCGGAAAGGATCACCGGCGTGGGAGCTGGGCGTGAGAAGATCGCGGCCGTGACCATCTCGCTTCATGACTTCGCTGGCGAACA
>NZ_JBSGDD010000055.1:0-52414 GCF_053602195.1 Kitasatospora sp. NPDC004531
TCTCCCTACCCCCCGGGGGTTCGCCGCCCCCCCCCCCCCCCGGGGGGGGGGGGGGGGGGGGGGGGGGGGGGGGCGGGGGGGGGGGGGGGCGGGGGGGGGGGCCCGCCCCCCCGCTTCCGTCAGCGCTCATTGATCACTTCGTCGATCCGCTTGTCGGCCTCCCGGGCGGCGTCCTGCACCGACGACTTGCCGTTGGCGATCCGCTCCAGCATCTCGGGCAGCACGTTGGCCTTCTCCACGGACGTCCAGCCCGGCGCGAACGGCGTCATCCAGCCGCCGGTGGCCGCGGCCTGGGCGGCGGGGCCGTTGATGCCGCCGGCGGCGACCTCGGCCAGCTGGCCGGTGTTGTTGGGCAGGGTGTTCGCGGCGATCAGCGCCTTCTGCGACTCCCGGTCGGTGAACAGCTTGATCCAGTCGGCGGCCAGCTCCTTGTGCGCGGACTTGGCGGGCACCGCCAGCGTGGAGCCGCCCAGGAACGGCGGCAGCAGGTTCCCGGACGGGCCGGGGAACGGGAAGGTGCCGAACTTGTCCTTCAGCTTCGGGTCGCCGCCGAGCGTCGGGTCGGTGGCTCCGTCGGCCTCCCAGGTGTTGCCGTAGAAGACGCCGACCTTGCCCTGGCCGACGACGCCCGGCTGGTCGCTGTTGTCCTTGGCGCGGTCGCCGACGTAGTAGGTGTCGATCAGCCGCTTCCACTCGGTGAGCCCGGCGACCGACTTCGGCGAGGACAGCGAGGACTTCCAGTGGTTGCCCTCCTTCACCGCGATCTCGCCGCCGGCGTCCTTCACGAACGCCATCGCGGCGTACCAGTAGCGGCCGGGCAGGTACAGCGCGGAGAAGCCCGGGTCCTGGGCGCCGTTCGTCGCCTTCAGCCGGTCCAGCGCGGACAGCAGCTCCGGGTACGTCTTCGGCGCGCCCGGTACGCCCGCCTGCGTGAACAGGTCGGTGCGGTAGATGCCGACCCGGGCCCCGACGTAGTACGGCACGCAGTAGGTCTTCCCGTCGGCCCGGCACGCGTCGGCGAGCGCGGGCAGCCAGGCGTCCGACTGGTCGAAGCGGGCCGGGTCGACGGTGGAGAACGCGCCGTTGACGATGTAGTTGGTGGTCTCGCTGTTGCCCATCTCCACCACGTCGGGCACGTTCTTCCCGGCCAGGACGGCGTCCAGCTTCTGGTTCTTCGTCGTCCACTGCTGGTACTGCACCTCGACCTTGACCCCGGGGTGGGCCTTCGCGAAACGTTCATTGGTGGACTGGACCAATTCCGGCCAGCTCTCCTGGGCGTCCACGGCCAGCCAGACCGTCAACTTGCCACCGGCCGAGCCGGATCCGCCGCCCGAGCCGGAACTGCATCCGGCCAGGGCCAGGGCCAGCAGGGATGTGAACACGAGCGGGCGCCAGCGCGCGCGAATCGTCATGGGGGACTCCAAATCCACTGTGGGGGTGGTGTTCTGATTACCCATCAGAGGGGCGGATGGTTGCAAAGGTCTAGACATTTGGCTGGAAGAAGGCGGTCGGGAGCGCGGGCCCGCTCGGTTTACAGGCGCTCCGCCGGTCGTTACGTTGAGGATTTGGGAGCGCTCCCAGATGGGTCGCTCCCGGGCATGAACACGGGCTTTTCCCAGTCAGACGGCCTGCCCGGCCGAACGGCACGGGTGGGCCCCGAACCACCGAGGTGGTGAAAGTTTCATGTCACGACGCAAGGTCTCCTCGATCGTCGCGGCCCTCGCAACCGCAGCCGCGACGGTCCTCGCGCTGCTGCTGGGCCCGGCCCCGGCGAACGCGCACGGTGTGGCGATCGTGCCGGGCTCGCGCACGTACCTGTGCTACCAGGACGCGCGCACCGGGTCCGGCTCGCTGGAGCCGACCAACCCGGCCTGCCGGGCCGCCGTCGCGCAGAGCGGCACGACACCGCTCTACAACTGGTTCGCCGTCCTGGACTCCGCCGCGAACGGCCGCGGCCAGGGCTACGTCCCGGACGGCACCCTGTGCAGCGCGGGCAACAAGTCCCCGTACGACTTCTCCGCGTACAACGCCGCCCGCGACGACTGGCCCCGGACGCACCTCACCTCCGGCGCCACCATCGAGGTCGACTACTCGAACTGGGCCGCGCACCCCGGTGAGTTCCGGATCTACCTGACCAAGCAGGGCTGGTCCCCGACGACCCCGCTGGCCTGGGCCGACCTGAGCCTGATCAGCACCGTCGCCAACCCGCCGCAGGTCGGCAGCCCCGGCACCGACGGCGGCCACTACTACTGGAACCTCGCCCTGCCGTCCGGCCGCAGCGGCAACGCCGCCATGCTCATCCAGTGGGTGCGCTCGGACAGCCCGGAGAACTTCTTCTCCTGCTCCGACCTGGTCTTCGACGGCGGCCACGGCGAGGTGACGGGCATCCACCTGCCGACCTCCTCCAGCTCCCCCTCCACCTCCGCCTCTCCGTCCGCCTCCCCCTCCCCTTCCTCCTCTCCGTCTCCCTCGCCCAGCGGCACCATGCCGAGCAGCGGCTGCATGGCCGCGTACAGCGTGGTCAGCACCTGGGGCGGCGGCTTCCAGGCGTCGGTCGAGGTGATGAACCACAACTCCGCGCCGATCACCTCCTGGCAGCTCAAGTGGCAGACCGGCGCCGGCACCACCATCACCAGCCTGTGGAACGGAACGCTGACCACCTCGGGCAGCACCGTGACGGTGGCCAACGCCGCCTACAACGGCACCATCGCCGCGAACTCCAGCACCACCCTGGGCTTCACCGCCAACTCCACCGGAAACAACCTCCCGACCGGCTCCCTCACCTGCACCGCCGCCTGACCCCCGCGCCCCGGCCGGGCCCGCCGCCGCACACGGCGGGCCCGGTCCGGGGCCCCGCGCGACCCATGGACACGTACCGACGACGCAAGGAGGTTCGACATGGCGCGAAGCGACGCGAGGGCCCGCGGCGCCCGGCGCGGCCCGGTGGCGGTGCTCGCCGTGCTCGCGGTGGTGCTCGGACTGCTGGCCGGGTTCGGCCAGCGGCCGGCCTGGAGCGCGGGCAGTGCGGCCTGTCAGGTGTCCTGGACGGGCAGCGACTGGGCGGGCGGCTTCACCGCACAGGTGTCGATCACCAACTCGGGTGCGGCGGTGACCAGTTGGAAGCTGAGTTGGACGTTCGCCGCCGGGCAGCAGGTGACCTCGGCCTGGAACGCGCAGCTCGGCCAGGCCGGCACCGCCGTCACCGCGAGCAGCATGAGCTACAACGGCTCGGTGCCCGCCGGGGGTTCGGTGGCCTTCGGGCTCCAGGGCACCTGGTCGGGCAGCAACCCCGCGCCCACCGACTTCGCCTTCAACGGCGCGCTCTGCCAAGGAAGTTCACCGACCCCGTCACCCTCCCCCACGCCGTCCCCGTCCCCCTCTCCCTCTCCCTCCCCGACGGGCGGCGGCACCGGCTGTTCCGGCGCCGTGGTCTGCTCGGGCTTCGAGGACCAGAGCGGCAGCGCCCCCACCGGTGACTGGACCGTCGCCGCCCCCGACTGCGCGGGCACCGGCGCGGTGACCGTCGACACTTCGGTCGCCCACAGCGGCGGCCGCTCGCTGCGGGTCAACGGCCAGGCCGGCTACTGCAACCACGTGTTCGCGGCGACCACCAGGAACGTCTCCACCGTCGGCCCGGTGGTGTACGCCCGCTACTGGGTCCGCCACACCACCGCGCTGCCCGCCGACCACATCGCCATGGTCACCATGGCGGACGCCAACGACGCCGGCAAGCACCTGCGCCTGGGCGGCCAGAACGGCGCCCTGCAGTGGAACCGCGAGTCCGACGACGCCACCCTGCCCGCGCAGAGCCCGGCCGGCGTCGCGCAGAGCATGCCGCTGCCGGTGAACCAGTGGGTCTGCGTCCGCTTCGCCGTCGACACCACCAAGCAGTCCATGGACACCTGGCTGAACGACCAGCAGGTGCCCGGCCTGCACAACGACGGCGTCCCCACCGCGGACATCGACCAGCAGTGGCTCGGCCGCACCACCGCCCCGCGCCCGACCACCCTCCACCTCGGCTGGGAGGCCTACGGCAACGGCTCCGACACCCTCTGGTACGACGACGTGGCGCTCGGCTCCTCGCCGATCGCCTGCTGACGGCCCGCCAGGGACGTGGGCGGGGCGCCGGTCAGGACGGAGCGGTACAGCGACTGGAGCTCCCGGCCGGGATCGGCGCCCAGTTCCTCGGCGAGGCGCTGCCGGACGAGGCCGTAGCGGTGCAGGGCCTCCGCGCCCCGGCCGGCCGCGTGCAGGGACTGGATCAGGACGTGTTCGAGCGGCTCGGCCAGCGGGTACTCGGCGGTGAGGTCGGGGACGGCGGAGATCACGGCGGTGGCACGGCCGAGCCGGAACTCCGCCTGCGCCCACCGCACCGCCGCGTCCAGCCGCCGCCGGTGCCAGCTCGCCCGGACCTGCGCGGCCCACGCCCCGGACAGGCCGGCCAGCGGCTCGCCCCGCCACAGGCGCAGCGCCTCGGCGAGCGTCGCGGCCCGGACCTCGTCGTCCCGCTGCCGTTCGTCGCCCTGGTCGACGAGGCGGCGGAACCGGTGGAGGTCGACCAGTTCGGGATCGAGGTCCAGCACGTAGCCGGCGTGGCGGCGTTCGATCCGGGCGGCTGCCCCGGCCTGTCTCAGCAGCGCCCGGATCCGGCTCAGGTGCGCGTACAGGACGGACCGCGGGTTGGCGGGCGGGTCGTGGCCCCAGACCCGGTCGACGAGCGTCTCGATGGCGATCGGCCGCCGGACGTCGACGACCAGTGCGGCCAGGACGACCTGCTGCCGCGGCGTCCCGACGTCGAGCGGCCGGCCCGCCGACCGCACCTCGACCTCGCCCGACAGCCGGACGTCCACATGTACCTCCCGGTGATCGTCCGTGCCCGCGGAATGCCCAACTCCCCATGCTGGCTCGGTCCGCAAGGTGCCCGCAAGGTCGGTGCACAGGCCGTGGCGGCAGGCTGGGAAGCGTCGACGAGCCCTCACGGAGGAGACAGCATGCGGATACCCCTGGCGCGACCTGCGCGCCGGTTCGGCCTGGCGGCGCTGGCGGTGGCCCTGGCGTTCGTCGTGGTCGGCGCCCTCGCCCCGGCCCCCGCGCACGCGGCGGACCCCACCCGCTTCGAGCTGGTGAACGCCCGCACCGGGCTGCGCGCCGACGTCATGTGGGCGTCCACGGCCGCGTACACCGGCGTCTTCCTGTGGCCGGACAACACCAGCGCCTCGCAGGAGTACGAGCTGCTCGACAGCGGGAACGGCTACTTCCGGATCAAGGCCCGGCACTCCGGGCAGTGCCTGATGCTCGACTGGCGCTCCGGGACGTACTCCAACGGCACCCCCGTCATCCAGTACCCGTACTGCGACGCCGGCTACGCACCGGCCGAGTGGAGCAGGGACTGGGTGGGGCACCCCTGTACCTGCTTCCCCACCACCATGATCCTCAAGAACCGGGCCACCGGCCGCTGCCTGGATGCCGCGGCCCCCTCCGGCACGCCCGCCCAGCAGGCCCCGCTCCAGCAGTGGGACTGCATCACCACCGACGACGTCTGGAACACCGCGAACCAGAGCTGGAACCTCCTGCAGCTCAACAACCTCCCCAATCCGCCGCACTGAACCGCGCACGCCGCCGACCCCCGGCCCGGGGGCCGGCGGCCGCGTGACAGCCTGGGGCGGTGAACGACGTCCTCACCGCCGCCCTGCACCGCCTGACCGGCCACCAGCGCCGCTTCGAAGACCGCCTCGCCGGGTACTTCGACTCCCTGAACGACCCGGCCCCGTCCGGCGGCGGCCTGGAGCGGCCGACCCACGGCGCGTTCCCCGCCGAGGCGCTCGACCTGGTGCGCGACCTCTCACTGCGCGGCGGAAAACGGCTCCGGGTGGCCCTGCTGCACGAGGCCGCCGGCCTGGTCACCGACGAGGAACCCGCCGGACTCGACACCGCCGCCATCAGCATCGAACTGCTGCACACCCACGGGCTGATCCACGACGACATCGTGGACGACACCCCCGTCCGGCGCGGCGGGCCGTCCACCTACTACGCCTACCGCAGCCGCTTCCCCGAACGGCCCGACACCGCGCTCGCCCTCGCCATCCTGGCCGGCGACCTGGCCGCCTTCCTCGCCGTCCGGGTACTGCTCACCGGCACACTCCCGCCCGAGCGGGCGATGGCGATGGCCGCCGTCGTCGCCGACGCCGGCGCGACCTCGGTCGGCGGCCAACTGCTCGACCTGGAACGCGATCTGCGCCCCGACGCCGACACCGACTTCCTGCACACCGTCACCGAGTTCAAGTCCACCCGCTACTCGATCCTCGCCCCGCTGCGCCTGGGACTGCTCGCCGCCGGAGCCGAACTCGCCTCGCACGAAGGGAAGTTGCGCGCTTACGCGACCGCACTGGGCATCGCCAACCAGATCCACGACGACTGGCTCGACCTCTTCGGTGACCCGCAGAGACTTGGCAAGCCCGTCGGCACCGACATCCGCACCGGCCGCCGCAACTACGTCGTCCGCGCCCTCCTGGCCACCACCGACAAAGACACCTACGCCGCCCTGCACGCCGCCCTCGGCAACCCCGCCTGCGACGACCGAGCCCTCACCCGCCTCCGCCACGCAGCCCGCGCCCACGGCATCGACCGATCCCTGCAGACCGAAGCCCACCACTGGGCCCACCAAGCCGCCACCCACACCACCACCTGGCCCCCTCACTGGCGCCCCACCGCCGTCACCTTCTTCCACCACCTCCCCTCCCACTCCCTCACCCGCGACCACTGACCACCCCCGGCCACGCAGCGTGCCGAGACCGCCCGCCGGCCACGCCGCAGTGGTGTTCCACGAACCGCCGCCCCGCTCCTCGAACTGCCGTCCCGGTCGCTCACTTGCGAGCACTCGCCACCAGGCGCGACGCCGCGCCCCGGCGAGGGTCTGAGAGGGTACCGGGCATGACCCACGCAGCCGTGCCCGAACGCGCCGACACCATCCCCCTCGACCACGGCCGCACCGCCGTGCTGCGGCTGCCCGCCGAGTCGGCCGACCGGCCCGCGCCGGCGGTGCTGATGCTGCACCCGTTCGGCGTGTGGGACCGCCATGCCCACCTGCCCGCAGAGGCTTCCGGCAACGGTGAGGTCCGGCTGTTCGACGACCTCGGCGCATCCCTGGTCGAGGCCGGCACCGGCGCTCTCTCCTACGACACCCGCTTTCTGACGGAGCAGTGGAAGGACGGCGCGGGCTCGCCCCGCTTCACCTTCACCGGCCTGGTCGACGACGCCGTCCACGCCGCCCGGCACCTGCGCGCCCACCCCGCCGTGGACGCCGACCGGGTACTGCTGCTGGGCGTCTCGATGGGCTGCGAGGTGGCCCTGGCGGCGGCCGAACGCCTGGGCGGCGAAAGCCTGTTGGCGATGGTCGCACCCAGCGTCGAGGCCCGCCCCGTGTTCCACCGCTGGCTGGGCCTCGGTCGCCGCCTGGAATGGCTGGCCGCAGGCTTCACCACCGCCGACGGCACCGTCGACCTTGCCGCCGCCCTCGCCGACACCCTCGGCCGCAGCGGCTGGTGGGAGACGTTCGACCTGGTCGATCGCTTTGGCCCGCACGCCGACCTCGAAGTACTGCGCGCCGAACTGGCCGTGGACTACGACGCCTGGCAGGACACCGCGCTCGCCGACGGCGACAACGAAGCGCCCGCCTCGTTCTGGCGCGACTGGTTCGCCCAACCCGCCCCCTACCGCCGCCTTTCCACCCTCACCGGCCACCTCACCATCCACGTCGGCGCCGAAGACTGGACCACCCCGACCCGCCAGGCCCACCTCCTGCACCGCGCCGCCCTCCGCCACGGCCTGCACTCACACCTGACCATCCACCCCCACCTCGGCCACCTGATGTCCCCCCGCACCCCCACCGGCCGGCGCACCTACGGCCCCTTCACCCCCGACTTCCTGCAGGCCCTCACCACCTCCATCACCGAAATCCTCTCCGCCTGACACCCACCCACCAGCAACGGCCAACGCTTCCCCCGCGACCACTGCTCAACGAAGCCACAGCCCCGAGTGGTCCGATCAATACGGTGGACCGGAGAGGTCCCGGCGTGATGGAGTCGCCACTCATGTGTAGTACCGCGATCGACGCACTCCGGATACGACCTGCCGACCTGGATGATCTTGAGCATCTACCAGGACTCCAACTGGCCGCAGGCGAAGCGTTCCGGGGTATCGGCATGGCCGAGATCGCAGACAACCCGCCACTGACTGTTGAGGAATTCGCCGGATACCAGCGCGGTGGACAGGCCTGGGTCGGGGTGGACGAAGCCGGCGATCCGATGGGGTTCGTCATCGTCGACCTGCTCGACGGCTGCGCCCATCTTGAGCAGGTGAGCGTTCATCCGGCCGCGGCCGGCCGCGGCTTGGGCCGCAGACTGATTGATCACGTTTCCCGCTGGGCAGCCGACCGAGGTCTGCCCGCACTCACCCTGTCCACCTTCCGAACGGTTCCGTGGAACGCTCCTTACTACCTGCGTTTGGGCTTCCACGAGATCGAGCCCTCTCAGATCACCGATGGGCTGCGCTCGGTCCTGGACGCCGAGGCTGCGTTCGGCCTCGATCCGTCGACACGGGTCTGTATGCGCCGATGGACGAGTGAGGGCTCCGAGGGCAGGGATGCGGAGCCGGATGAGGGTACGCCGCGGTCTGCAGCGGCGGTCGCCTTCGCGGGTGACGATGAGCATGGTGACCACTCGACAAGCGCGTGCGACAGGTCCAGTGCACTCGGACAGGAGACCAGCGGGACTCCCGGGCAGCAGAGTTGAGGTGTCGGACACCTCATTCAACCGCCCGAGAGTCTTGCAGGTTGTTCCTCCCCCGCAACCATCCGATCGGCGGTTGCTTCGACGGGCTCGGCGTCAGTAGTCGCTGCACTCCCACTGCTCGATGCAGCAGAGGGCCCCGGTGATCGTGCCGTCCCCGACCCGTTCCGCCCGTACCCACACGTTGAGCTCGGCCGAGCCCACGTTCCCGTAGGGGGAGTAGAGGACTTCCAGCGGATGGTCCTCGGCGTACCGGAGGAGTTCCGCCTCGACGACGGAGGGCCGGCGACCGACCAGTTCGACGTCGTCGAGGAGGACCTGCGGACCGGTGCGGCCGTGGACGCTCACTGCGCCCAGTTCGGGGCCGTCCGCACCCTCCCAGTAGTGCGCGCTCACGCCGGCACGGTCGTAGTGCTCGTCGTCCAGCTCCCACCTCATGGACCGCCCCGCCTCGGGCCTGGCCCCTCCCAGCGCCGCAGGCCCCACCACTCGCAGTCGACCATCCGCCAACTGAACTCCTCGCCCGAGCAGCGCAGTTGACGATCCCGCCCGTCACGCCACCCGCGAGAGCCCCCGCTGCACGTCGCCGCCGGAGGCCATGAACGGTGAGGGCGCCACCAACTGCGGATCCACGACCAGCCCGCCGACCCCCAGCGGAGCGAACAGCGCCCGCAGCGCCGTCTCCGCGAGAGTGATCCGCGCCTGGTCGGGCCCGAGCACCGCGACCAGCCGCTGTTCGGACGAGAAGGCCACCGCCGTGCGGTCGCCCATGGCGGTACGGAAGACACGGACCGCGCAGCCCGCCGCCCCCGGCCGGACGGGTACCACCAGCCGTCCGGCCGGGACACGTTCCGAGGGCTTCGCGAACTCAAGGTTCGACTGCTGCTTCACGGCATACCTCCACACGACGGTCGAGACCCGGCGCGCCGCTCACCGGCGCAGCAGTGACGCTATCCCCGCGCACCGCCGCCGGTGACCCGCCCCTGATACGTCCCTGATCAGCCGGGGTGCGATCCGTACGCCCTGTTGACGCGCCGCGTCCCGGCGCCCGCCGGAGCCGTCAACGTCCCGTCAGAGCAGGCCCGATCGGTGTAGTCGCCGCGTCAAGAACCGGTGCGATCGCCGCCCGCCGGGCGTGCACTGGAGTGGCACGCGCAACCCGCCCCGGCCGAAAGGACCCCCGCCATGACCGACCTGCAACTCGCCCCCGCCACCCCGTCCGGACGCCTGGACCACCCCGACGACGCCACCCTCCGCCGCCTGCTGCGCGGCCCCGTCCTCGACCCCCGCCCCGCCACCCCCGCCGAGCCGCACCGCTCCGCCGCCGGCCACTGCCGCTACACCCTCCACTACGAGGACTGACGCCGACCAGCGCCCACCCCACCCGTCCAGCCACCCCCCGGAGAAACCCCCCGCGATGACCACCCTGTCCGCCCACCCCCGCACCACCGCCCGCCCCCTCGGCAGCCCGTGGCCCGCCTCCGCCGTCCCCGGCCCGGACGGCGACCTGCTGATCGGCGGCGTCGGCCTGCGCGAGGCCGCCGACCGCTTCGGCACCCCGCTGTACGTGCTCGACGAGGACGAGGTCCGCCTGCGCGCCCGCGCCTACCGCCGGGCGCTCCCGCACGCCGACGTACTGTACGCGGCGAAGGCGTTCCTGTGCACGGCGATGGCCGACTGGATCGCCGAGGAGGGCCTGGGCCTCGACGTCTGCTCCGCCGGCGAACTGCGCCTGGCGGCGGCCGCCGGCTTCCCGCCCGAGCGGATCCTGCTGCACGGCAACGCCAAGACCCCGGACGAGCTGCGCCTGGCCCGCCGCCTGCGGGTCGGCCGGATCGTCGTCGACAACCTCGCCGAGATCCCGCGGCTGGCCGCCCTCACCGCGGCCGACACCCCGCAGCGCGTCCTGGTCCGGGTGCTGCCGGGGGTCGCCGCCGGACACCACCGGGCGGTCCGAACCGGCGTCGACGGGCAGAAGTTCGGCTTCTCGATCGCCGCCGGCGAGGCCGCCGAGGCCGTCCGCCGCGTCCTCGCCCAGCCAGGACTGCGACTCGTCGGCCTGCACTGCCATCTCGGCTCCCAGATCACCGACCCGGCGCCCTACCTGACGGCCCTCGACCGGCTGGTCGAACTGCTCGCCGAGATCCGCGACCGGCACGGCGTCGAACTCCCCGAACTCGACCTCGGCGGAGGCCACGGCGTCCGCTACCTCCCCGACGACCCCGAACTCACCCCCGCCCGCTTCGCCGCCGCGACCACCGCCCACCTCGCCACCCGCTGCGCCGAACTCGGGCTCAATGAACCGAAGTTGACGGTCGAGCCGGGCCGGGCGATCGCCGCCCCGGCGGCCGTCGCGGTCTACCGGGTGCTGTCCGTGAAGCACACCGCGGGCGGCCGCTCCTTCGCGGCCGTCGACGGCGGCATGAGCGACAACCCCCGCCCCGCGCTGTACGGCTCCGCCTACACCGTCCGCGCCCTGGGCCGCCCGGCCACCGCCCCGACCAGGCCCTTCGACGTCGTCGGCCGCCACTGCGAGGCCGGCGACATCCTGGCCCGCGACGCCCGCCTCCCCGCCGACCTCCGCCCGGGCGACCTGCTGGCCGTCCCCGCCGCCGGCGCCTACCAGCTCTCGATGGCCTCCACCTACAACCACGTCGGCCGCCCGGCCGTCGCCGCCGCCCGCGACAGCCGCCTGCGCCTGCTGATCCGCCGCGAGACGGTGGACGACTTCCGCACCCGCGAGGTCGGCCGCTGATCCGGCCACGTGACGCCCCGGCCGCCCCGGCCCGCACACGCAGAGGCGGTGCCCGACCGGCGGGCACCGCCTCCCCGCCGACTCAGCAGCCGTTGGTGATCTTCTTCTGCCCGACCAGCAGCCACCCGCTGGTGGTGATGCTGACGGTGATCACCGCCGTCCCCGCGGAGTTCGACGACCACAGCGCCGTGCCCCCCTGCGTGTACAGCACGAAGTTCCCGTCCGTCTGGTACGTCGCGTGATGCGCCCCCGACCCGTTCGTCCCGGTCGCCCAGCACGCCCGCCGACTCCCGCCGTCCCAGCGGTACTCGACGAGATTGCCGTCCGACTGCAGCACCAGCTCGAACCACGTGCTGCCACTGCTGTTGCTCACGATCGAGTCCCCGATGTTCAGACTCTGCCCGCCCAGCAGCCCCTGCGTGGAATTCGCCGCCGCACCCCCGGCCCCACCGACCACCACCGCCGCAGCCGCCGCCACCGCGACCGCCGCCTTGGCCGCCCCGCCCATGACCTTCTTCACGGTTGTTGCCCCTCCTCCGAATGCGCCCGCCCCGCGGATCGGTGCCGGGCGATTTGAAGCTATCCACTCCATCGGATGGTTATCCGTGATCATCATCATGGTTTCACCCGCCCCGCCGACCATTCGGTCCGCAGCCGGCACCGACCCGATCCCGCCCGCCCGGCGCGGCGACGATCACCGCCGCGCCACCGGCGGCCTCGGCCACTGCGTGCCGCTCGCCGCGGCGGCAAGGACGTCGCCGAGCCGCAGCCAGGCGTTGGGGCCGGTGTGGGCGACGGGACTCTCCGCGAACCGCTGCCAGGCCTGCTCGTCGTCGCCGAGCGCGGCAGCCACCAGCGCGAGGACGGCGGGGTGGGTGCCCCGGTAGCGCGGGCCGCCGACGCTGAGCGCGGTCCGGGCGGGCAGCGCGAGGACGGTCTCCGGCGCGCAGTCGGGCAGCGCGAGGACGTGCCGGGCCCAGGACTCCCGGTCGGCGGGGTTGCCGCCGAGCCTGCCGCGCAGGTCGCGGGTGAGGGTGTGGAGGGCGAGTTCCGGGTCCGAGTGCCGGGCGAGAACGTCCGCGAAGGACGGCTCACCCGGCAGGCCGCCGCGCCGGGCGAAGGACAGCAGGGCCTTCTCGACCAGCTGGTCGTCGCCCGCGTGCCGCTCCAAGTAGCCTGCCAGCACGCCGGGTTCGGCATCGGTCAAGTCCCGGACCGTCACCTCCGCCGGATCGCCGAGCGCCGCCCGGCGCGCGGCCGCCGACCGGGGAGGCGGGTCCGCGACGATCCGGGTGATCGCGTCGAGCAGCGCCGTGAACTGCTGGTGGTCGCCGCGGTCCAGGTAGGAGCGCGGCCGGGGCGCTTCGCGTCGGGCGTCGCCGATCACGCGCCGGACGGCCGCCCTCGTCCCCTCCGTCACCTCGGGCAGGTGCACCAGCATGGCGTGCACCCAGCGGAGGTCGGCGGCCCGGTCGGTCCCGAAGAGCTTCCGCGGCCGCCAGGTCCGCAGCGCCTGCTCCGCGGTCAGCGCGAACTGCCCTGCCAGCTCCGCGAGTTGATCCGGCGGAGTGCGCCACGCGTAGGGGGCGCCGTAGGAGGGCCTGGCCTCGGCGGGATCGAGTATGAACCGCCACCGGCGGTCCGCGGCGTGCGCGACCCAGGAGGTCGCCGAGCGGAGGCCGGCTTCGTGGTGGTACCGGCTGCCGTCCTCCAGGGAGTACTCGACGCTCTCCCTGGAACTCTCGTCGAGAGCCGCGAGCTCGGCGGCGTACCGCTCCCGGGCCGCCTCCTTCGACACCCCGTCGGTGACGTCCCCGAGAATGCGGGCCGTCAGCAGGGCACCGTCGAAGCGCTCCAGGTCGGCCAGCGCCAACTGCCGCAGCAGCGCGGGCTCGACGAGCCACGGCAGCCGCCCCAGCAGTTGTTCGCGGACGACGTGGTTGCTGTCCGTCCCCTCCGTGTCCGCCACGAGCCGGGCGTGGCGGTCCGGGTGCCGCGCCAGCACGGCCCCCCACATCCGCGTCCAGGCGTCGTAGGCCGCCCGGAACCGCCGGTACGAGGTCTCGGGATCGCCGTCGTCCTCCGCGGCGGCGGGGTGGTCGGGGAGCAGCGCCACGGCCGCCCCGAACACGGTGTCGCCGAGCCGGCCGGAGGCGAGCACCGTCTGCGCGGGGGTGGGCTTCTCCAGCATCTCCGGCGCGAACACCGGCCGCTCCGGCACCCGTCGGCGCAGCTCGGCCGCCACCGCCGTGCACAGGCCTGCGGGCCGGTCGGCGGTGCCGAGCGCGCCGAGCTGCCGGTCGGAGCAACCGCCGAGCGCGTCCGCCACGAGCTCCGCCGGGCAGTCGGGATGCGTCAGCGCGAGCACGGCGGGCTCGATCCGAGCACGGGCCAGGTGGTCCGGCTCGTCCTCGCGCAGCCCCTCCGCCACCGCGGCCGTCAGCATCCAGCTCGGCGCGCTCTCCCGGAACGGCCCGCGCAGCAGCGCCTCCAGCAGCTGCCCGATCTCCCGCTCCTCGGGGCGCTCCCGCACCTGCCGGGCCGTCATCAGCGCGGCCGCCGAGCCCGGTTCGGCGCCGGCCGCGACGGCGGTCAGGAACTCCACGGGCAGCCGGTCGCCACTGCTGGACATCGTTCTTCTCCCCTGAGGACGTGTGATCGCCCCCATCCTGCTCCCCGGCTCGGACATTCGACGCCGAACGGGCGCGAGCCCGGCCTGCTCGCGCCCGGTGGCGGCGTCTCAGTTCGGCGCCGCCGGCTCGGCCGCCAATGCCGCGAGCTCCCGCAGCAGGGTGTCGGTCCGCTGGAAGGTCAGCCCGGCCAGCGCGACGTGCCGCCAGCGGACGACGCCCTCGCCGTCCAGCACGAAGACCGCGCGCCGCAGGCCGATGCCGGGGGCGGTGATGCCGTACGCCCTGGCGACGGCCTCGCCGGGGTCGGAGAGCAGCGGGAGCGCCAACTCGCGCTTGCGGGCGAAGCGTTCGTGGCTTTCGAGGTCCTGGCCGCTGATGCACCAGACGGTGGCGCCGAGGTCGGTGAACCGGTGCAGGTCGGTGCTGTAGGAACACAGCTGGCGGGTGCAGACGAGGGTGTCGTCGCCGGGGTAGAAGGCCAGCACGAGTGGGCTGCCCTTGGCCTCGGCGAGGCGGTACTCGCGGCGGACGGCGGCGTCCCCGTCGAGCACCAGGCCGGGCAGGGTGAAGTCAGGGGCGGGAGTGCCCGGTTCGGGTGGCTTCGGCATCCTGGTGTCCTCCGAGGGGGGTGGTCGGCAGCGGGAGCGGCCCGCCGGGGGTGGGCGGGTAGAACTGGCGGGACCAGCGGCGGAAAGGCCCGATGGGTCCGTCGCCCGAAGCGAGCCGGGGGCGAGCAAGGTACTGCTTGGTGGACCAGATCGGGAAGTCCGCGGCGGTGAACTCGCAGCTGAACCGGAACATCGGCCCGGCCAGCAGCCGGGTGACGGACCGGCTGACGGCCCGCGCCAGGGCCGGCGGCAGGCTCGTCGGCTCGGTCACCAGGAAGCGGCTGGCCTGCCGGAACTGCATCCGGCCGGGCGCGGTCATGGTGGCCATCACCAGCGAGCACATCCGCAGGCCGAGCGCGGGCGTGTGGATGTCGGTGTGCAGGCAGCTGAGGCCGTAGCCGTCGACCTCGATGTCGACCTGCCGCCGGCCGATCAGCGGGAACTGCTCCTGGACGCGCATCGAGACGTGGAAGGTGACGCCGTCGAAGGTGACGGGCGCGGCGAGTTCGCCCTGCGACCAGCCGTGCAGGGTCTGGAAGTGCCCGACGTCCACGGCGTTCTCCATGACGTCCTGGGCGTACCCGGCCATCTCCCAACTGGCGTGCCGCGCAGGCAGGTTGCCGAGCCTGTGCCAGGCGGGGAGGTTCCAGTCGGGTTCGCGGCCGTCGTGGTGGCGCCAGACGAAGACGGCGTCGTTGACCTCATGGACCGGAAGGTGCGTCAGCGAGGCCTTCGGCGGCGGGGTGCCGTACCCGGTGCGCACGCAGCGCCCGTCGGGGCCGAAGGCGAAGCGGTGGAACGGGCAGACCAGGTCGTTGCCGGCCAGTTTCGCCAGGCCCAGGTGGGCGCCCAGGTGCGGGCAGTAGGGGCGTACGGCGCGCACCCGGCCGTCCCGCTGCCGGTACAGCACGACGTCCTCGCCCGCGAACCGGCGGGTGAGGACGGTGCCGGGCCGCAGCTCGGCGCTGAACGCCAGCGCCGCCCAGCCGTCGGGGTAGGGCAGCGCCGGCGGCAGCGCAACGTCCCCGGGGGTCGGGCCCTGGTCGGTGAGCTGTCCGAACTTCCGGGACGGTCGCACGGTTTCTCCTGTCATGTCGGTTGGCCCGGTTCAGAGTTCGACGACGACCTTGCCCCGGTTGCGGGCGCGGTCGGCGCCGTACAGGCTCCGGTAGGCGGTGGGGATGGCGTCGAAGCCGTGGTGGACGGTCTGCCGGTGGACGATCTCGCCGCGCCGGACCAGGTCGCCGACCTCGGCGCGGAGCGCGGCCCAGTTGGCCTCGGTGAACCATTCGGGGGCGAAGATGCCGCGGATGGTGGTGCGCGGGAACAGGATGTACGGCAGCAGGCGGGGGCCGGTGTGCTCCTCGCCGACCTGGGTGGCCCACTGCCAGCACACCGCGACCTGGCTGTGCACGTTCAGCATGGTGAAGGCGGCGTCGGTGACGGCGCCGCCGAGGTTGTCGAGGTAGCGGTCGATGCCGTCCGGCGCGGCCTTCCGCAGCAGTTCGCCGATCTGCTCGGCGTCGTCGCCGTGCCGGTAGACGATCGGTTCGATGCCCATGCCGAGGAGGTGGTCGATCTTCTCCTCGGAGCTGGTGGTGCCGACCACCCGGGCGCCCGCCCGGACGGCGAGCTGCCCGAACAGCGAGCCGACGGCCCCGCTGGCGGCGCTGACCAGGACGGTGTGGCCGGGCCCGACGGTCATGAACTTGGTGAGGGTGCCCCAGGCGGTCATGCCGGGGCTGCCGAGGATGCCGAGCGCGGTGCTGATCGGCAGGGTGTCGTCGTAGTGCGCGGGGTCCAGCCGCCGGTACTCCGGGAAGATCATCGGAAAGGTCCCGGTCTGCCAGAGCCGGGCGTCCCCGTTGCCGATCAGGTGCGTGCACCACCCGCCGTACCCCTGGACGAGCTCGCCGACCCCGAACCGGGCGCGCGGACCGGCCGCCTGCACCTCCATGACGGCGTCGGCGCCCATCAGGTCGCCCAGCGGCGTGTCCAGGGCGATGCCCTGCAGGTACGGGTCGAGCGAGAGGTAGCGGGTGCGGAACAGCATCTCGTCGTCGGCGAGGTCGACGTCGACGTCCTCGACCACCTTCCGGTAGATCCGTTCGACGTCGGGCACCCCTTCGAGGTGCTCCTGGACGACCCACTTGGCGATCTGCACGGTGCTGTTCTCCTCAACGGCCTACGGGGACGACGAGATGGGTGGGCAGGGGTGCGCTGCGGTCGATCTCGGCCCGGAACGGCCTGCCGTCGTCGCGGCAGATGAACTGCATGACGTGGCGGCCGGCGGCGGCGGCCCGGATCAGGCCGCCGGTGGTGGCCCAGACGCCGGAGAGGTAGAAGTTGCGCAGTCCGGGCAGGCCGGGGCCGTTGCGCTTGACCTCCTCCTCCAAGGTCTCGCCGCTGGTCACGAACGGCTGCCAGCCGAGCACGCTGCCGTCGTAGTTGCCGGTGTAGCGGACCTGGGTGAGCGGGGTGGAGACGTCCTTGACGGCGACGGCGGTCTTCAACCCGGGGTAGCGCCCGTCGAGGAAGTCCACGATGGTGTCCCGGACCTGCCGCTTGGCGGTCTGGTAGGCGCGGCCCCGCCCGGTGGGCAGGGTGTGCAGCTCCTCGCCGCGGCGCACCCGGCTCTGCTGTTCGGGGCCGGTGCTCAGGGCCCGCCAGGGTTCGATGTCGCAGAAGTAGCTGGCGTAGATCACGGTGGTGTCCGGGGGCGACAGCTCGGGGTAGTGCCGGCTGCGGAACTGCACGTTGATGCTGGGGTGGCGGATGCCGGTCAGGAGGGCGGCCCGGTCCTGGTCGAGCAGGTAGGTGGTGCAGGGCTCGCCCTCGGGGAAGGGCCGGCGCAGGCCGAGGAAGACGGTGACGTACCCGGGGAAGACCATGCCGGGCTGGGTGATGGTGTTGGTGTACAACTCCCGGTAGGTGTCGCCGAGATAGCGTCCCTTGAGGAAGTCCATCAAGGTGGTGCGCCCGTCGCACGCGGAGACCACGATGTCGGCGAACAGCTCGCGCCCGTCGCTGAGCCGGACGCCGATCGCCCGGTCGTCCTCGACGATCACCTCCGTCACCTTGGTGTTGTAGTGCACCTCCCCGCCGAGCCGCAGGTAGCGCTGCTCGATCGACCGGGCCAGCCCCAGCGAGCCCCCCTCGGGGACGCCCGCGGACAGGTTGGCGTGGCAGGCCAGCTGGAAGTAGAACGGCAGCACCGGGAAGGCGGGGTGGCGCTCGTACAGGATGTAGTTGAACGCCTCGCGCAGCAGCGGGTGCCGGAACTTCGACGAGTAGTCCGTCATCAGGGTGGTGATGGAGCGTCGGATGACGTTGAAGGCGGGCACGAAGCCCGCCAGCATCCGCCAGCGCTCCACCGTGCCCATCAGGCCGACCGGCTTGAGGAAGGGGTAACTCGCCAGCAGCGTACGGAACTTGCGCAGGCCCGCGCAGAACTGCCGGACGGTGCGGGCGTCCTGCGGCGAGATGTCGATCAGGTGGGCTTCGAGCCGGTCCGGGTCGGAGTAGAAGTACACCTCGCCGTGCTCGGTGCGGACGATGTTGAAGACGTCGAAGTGGCGCATCTCCTTGCCCTGCAGGGCGCCGAGTTCGAGCCAGATCTGGTGCATCTCGTTGCCCGGCCCGCTGCCGAGCAGCCAGCTGATGCAGCAGTCGAAGGTGAAGTCGCCGCGGTCCCAGCCGGTGCAGCAGCCGCCGGGGATCTCGTGCATCTCCACGACGGTGCTGCGGTAGCCGTTCATCTGCGCGTAGCAGGCGGTGGACAGTCCGCCCAGCCCCGCGCCGATGACGATCATGGTTTCTCTGCGTGTCATGCCGTGGCGCTCCAGCGGGCGAGTTGGGGCAGGTGTCCGAGCTTGCCGGGGTGCCAGGGGTCCTGGTCCTCGCTCTCCCAGGCCCGGAATTCCACGCCGAGCTCCTCGCAGAGGTACTGGACGGCGAACCGGCCGCTGGACGCGGCGCGGATCAGGCCGCCGAGGCTGGCCCAGTGGCCGGCCATCGAGAAGCCGCTGAGGCCGGGCAGCCGCATCCGGTCCCGGTTGATCAGCTTGGTGACCAGGTCGTCGGCGCCGGAGAAGGCCTTCCAGGCGAGGATGCTGCCGTAGCTGTTGCCGGTGTAGCGCTCCATGGTGGCCGGGGTGGCGACCTCGATCAGGTCGATGCGCCCGCCGAGGCCGGGGTGGCGCCGCTCCAGGAAGGCCCGGACGACGTCGGCGGCGCGCTGCTTGTGCGCCCGGTACTCCTTGCGGTCCCGGCCGCGCAGGGCCTTCCAGTAGTCGTAGTCGCTGAAGTAGGTGCAGTGGATCACCGACTTGCCGGGCGGCGCGAAGCCGTCCGAGTAGCGCGAGCGCTGCTGCACCACCAGCCCGCGCTGGAGCCCGCCGGGCAGTTCGGCGGCCTGCTCGGCGGGCAGCAGGAAGGTGGTGCAGTGCGGGTCGTCGGCGTCGAGTTCGCCGTCGATGCCGAGGAACACCGAGACCACGGCGGGGAACAGGGTGCCCGGCTGGTGCAGCACCTCCTGGTACAGCCGGTCGATCCGCGGTCCGGTCCAACGCCCTTCCAGCAGACGGTAGATGGTGGTGTGCCCGTCGGCGGCCGACACCACGTGGTCGGCGTAGTGCCGCTCGCCGTTCCGCAGCTCGACGCCGATGGCGCGCCCGTCCTCGACCAGGATCCGCTCGACCCGGGCGCGGTAGTCGATCCGGCCGCCGAGCGAGGTGTAGCGGTGCTCGACCGACCGCGCCAGGCCCAGTGAACCCCCTTGCGGGAAGCCCGCGTTGAGGTTGCGGGCGGCGGCCATGCTGTACAGGTAGGGCAGCAGTGGGAAGCCGTCCGGGTCCTGGAACAGGATGTTGCGGAACGCCTGGCGCAGCAGCGGGTCCTGGAAGCGGTCGGCGAAGGCGTTCAGCGGGGTCGCGGCCGTGCGCCACAGCAGCCGGAACGAGGGCAGCACCGCCCGCAGGGTGGCGAGCTTCTCCGCGGGCGTCTTCAGCGCGGACGGCTTGAGGAACGGGTGCAGGTCGAGGTCGGCGAAGCGCCGCAGGTCGCGGCAGAAGGCCCGGATCGGCCGGGCGTCGGCGGGGGAGAGCTCCAGCAGGTGCCGCTCCAGCCGGTCGGGGTCGTTGTAGAAGGACACCGACCGGCCGTGCTCGTCGACGACCCGGTTGAACAGGTCGAAGTTGGTGATGGCCTTCCCGTCGAGGGCGCCGAGCTCGCGCCAGACCCGGTTGGCGTCGTTGCCGGGGGCGGTGCCGATCAGCCAGTCGATGCAGTAGTCGAACAGGTAGCCCTTGCGCGACCAGGCCGTGCAGCAGCCGCCCGGCAGGACGTGCTTCTCGAAGATCCGCGACCGCATCCCGCTCATCTGCGCGTAGCAGCCGGTGGCCAGCCCGCCGAGTCCGGCGCCGATGACGATGACCCGGGGCCCGCCGTCACTGCGCGACACCGCTGGCACCCCCCGTGAGGATGCCGCGGGTGAGCTCCGCGTTGCGGGCCGCGAAGTCCTGGTCGAGCATCTCGGCGTGGCTGCCGAAGCCCTGGAAGACGGCCGTCCGCAGGTCCGAACTGCCGTGCCAGGTACCCTGGTTGCCCACCGCGTAGAACGGCGTCTTCTCCTGGTCGGAGATCACGCTGATCAGCCCGCGCACCGAGCCGAGGTTCGGGGTGCGGCTGCAGAAGTCGAGGTACTCGCGGGCCTGGCTGAGGGTCTCCTCGGCGACCACGTCGGAGCCGGTGTGCCGGCGCAGGTGCTCGCGCAGCTCCCGCTCGAAGGCGTCCAGGTGCTCGTCCCGCAGGGTGAACGACTCGGCGATCCGGTAGGAGTCCACGATCAGCACGTGCGGCACCTCGTGCTCGCGCCGTTCGAGCTCCTTGGCCACCTCGAAGGCGAGGTTGCCGCCCAGCGAGTAGCCGAGCAGCGTGTACGGCCCCGGCTCCCCGAAGGACTCGATCAGATCCGCGTAGCGCGCCACCTTGTCGTCGCCGGTGAGGAAGTTGAACGCGACGAACCGGTACTCGGGCAGGTGCGCGGCGAGCTGCCGGTACACCAGCCCGTGCCCGCCGGCCGGCGGGAAGCAGAACACCCGCTCGCCCTGCGTGCCGTCGGAGTTGAAGCACAGGTAGGGCTGCGCGCCGGCGATCCGGCCGGTGATGACGTGCTGCAGGGTGCGGGCCATGCCGCGCAGCGTGGTGGACTCGAACAGCAGGCTGACCGGGATGGACACGTTGAACTCGGCCCGCAGGTGGTGGATCAGCTCGATCAGCTTGATCGAGCTGCCGCCCGCCTCGAAGAAGTCGTGCTGCAGTCCGACCCGCTCCACCCCCAGCAGGGTCTTCCAGTGCTCCGCCATCCGCACCTCGAACAGCGTGGCCGGCGGCTCCGGTTCGCCGTCGCCCGGATCGAACTGCGGGGCGGGCAGCGCGGCGGTGTCCACCTTGCCGTTCGGGGTGAGCGGCAGGACGGGCAGCTCGGTGAGGTGCGAGGGCGTCATGTACGCGGGCAGCCGGTCGGCGAGGTGCCGGCGCAGCTCGCGCGGGTCGAGCTCGGCCCCGTGCTCGGGCACGTAGTAGGCGCACAGCACGCCGCCTGCGTCGTCGACCTGGCGCACCGTCACGGCGCACTGGGCGACACCGGGCAGCGCGGCGAGCTGGGTCTCGATCTCGCCGGGTTCGATGCGGTGGCCGCGCACCTTGACCTGGTTGTCGGCCCGGCCCAGCAGCCGGACGGTGCCGTCGGCCGCCCAGTGCGCCAGGTCGCCGGTGCGGTACAGCCGCACCTCCCGGCCGCCGAGGGTGCGTTGGACGAACCGCTCGGCGGTCTGCTCCGGGTCGCCGAGGTAGCAGTCGGCGACGCCGGCGCCGCCGACCCACAGCTCGCCCGCCACGCCGGGCGGCACGGGCTCGCCGTGCCCGTCCAGGACGTACAGCGCGCTGTTCGGGAACGGCCGCCCGATCGGGACCATCCGGCCGGGCTCGATCCCGTCCGCCGGGCCCTCGTACCAGGCGCTGTCGATGGTGGCCTCGGTCAGCCCGTAGGAGTTGACCAGCCGGGTGTGCGGGCCGCACAGCGCGTGCAGGCGGCGGTGCTCCTCGACCTTCCAGGCGTCCGAGCCGACGATCAGCAGGCGCATGAAGTCCAGCCGCCGGCCCTCGCGTTCGCAGTGCGCCAGCAGGCCGCGCGCCACGGCGGGGACGAACTCGGCGCAGTCGACGCGCTCCTCCGCCATGGTGCGGTACAGCCGGGCGGTGTCGAACAGCAGGTCGCGGTCGACCAGCACCAGGTGGCCGCCGGAGCACAGCGCGCGCACCACGTCGCCGGTGAAGACGTCGAAGGACTGCGCGGCCATCTGCAGGTGCACCCGGACGTCGTCGTCCAGGCGGTACGCGGAGCGCCAGCCGGCGTACACCGAGGCGAGGTTGCGGTGGCTGACCCGGACGGCCTTGGGGCGGCCGGTGCTGCCGGAGGTGTGGATGACGTACGCGGGCGCGTCCAGGCCGACGACCGGGTCGGGGTCGGGGCTCTCGGGGGTGCGGTCGAGTTCGTCGAGGGTGAGCACCCGCGGTGCGAGCCCGGCCAGTTCGGGCCGGGCGCGGTCGGTGAGCAGCAGGGCGGCGCCGACGTTGCCCGTCAGGTAGGCGAGCCGGTCCACCGGGTGCTCGGGGTCGAGCGGCAGGTAGGCGCCGCCGGCCCGCAGCACCGCCAGCAGCGCGGTGATCTGCTCGGGCGACTTGTCGAGGCACAGCGCCACCACCGAGCCCTCGCCGACGCCGAGGTGGCGCAGCCGCGCGGCGGTGCGGCGGCTGCGGAGGTCGAGCTCGCGGTAGTCGAGGCGGCGGGCGGTGCCGTCGGCGGCGGGCAGGGTGACGGCGACGGCGTCGGGGCGTTCGGCGGCGACTTTCGCGATCAGCTCGTGCACCGGCGCCCCGGCGGGCTCGGTGCGGCCCGCGCCGCTCCACCGGTCGAGCAGCAGGTGCTGCTCGTCGGCGCCCAGCAGCGGCAGCCGGTCGGCGGGCTGCTCGGCGCCGGCCCGGGTCAGCGCGTCCAGCAGGTTGCGGTAGTGCCCGGCCATCCGCGCCATCGTGGCGGGCTCGAACAGGTCGGTGTTGTACTTGAACACGCAGTGGTAGCAGCCGTCCGCCCGGTCCTGGTAGGCCGACAGCGTGATGTCGAACTGCCCTTCCTCCTCCGGGAGTTCGATGTAGTCCAGGTGGTAGCCGTACTTGTCGGTGGCGACCTTGTGGGTCAGCAGGATGAACATCGCCTGGAAGACCGCCGAGCGGCTCGGGTCGCGCTGCAGCCCGAGCTGCTCGACCAGCAGCACGAACGGGTACTCCTGGTTGTCCAGGCCGCCCAGCACGGTGTCGCGGACCCGCAGCAGCAGCTCGGCGACCGACGGCCGGTCGGCCAGGTCGAGGTGCAGCGGCAGCGGGTTGACGAAGTAGCCGTAGACCGAGCCGAACTCCTCGTGGGTGCGGCCGGTGACCGGGCTGCCCACGATGATGTCGTCCTGCCCGGAGTAGCGGTGCAGCAGCAGGTAGTACGCGCTGAGCAGCACCATGAACACGGTGACGTCGTGCCGGCGCGCCAACTCCTGCACGCGGGCGCTCAGTTCGTCGTCCAGCCGGAAGAACTCGGACGCCCCGTTGTGGGTCTGCACGGACGGGCGCGGCTTGTCGGTGGGCAGGCCGAGCACCGGCATCTCGGCGGGCAGGTGGGTGCGCCAGTAGTCCAGCATGCGCGCCGCGTCCGGCCCGGCGAGCATGCGGTTCTGCCAGTTGAGGAAGTCCAGGTAGCGCGAGGGCACCGGCGCCAGCTCGGCCGGGCGGCCGTGCCGGCGGCCCTCGTAGAGGGTGAACAGCTCGTCGATGAAGGTGAAGGTGGAGATCGCGTCGGAGACGATGTGGTGCACCGCCTTCATCAGCACCCAGCGGTCCGGCCCGCGCTTGAACAGCCGCAGCCGCACCAGCGGGTCCCGCTCCAGGTCGTACGGCTTGCGGTACTCCTCGACGATCATGTCGTGGATCTCGTCCCACTCGCGGTCCTGGACGTCGAACAGGCCGGTGTCCGGGCGCGCGTCGGGGCTGATCAGCTGGACGGCCTGGCCGTTCTCCAGCACGAAGTTGGCCCGCAGGACCGGGTGCCGCTCGACCAGCACCCGGAAGGCGTCGAACATCAGCTCCGGGTCGAGCTCGGTGCGGATCTCGACCGCGCCGCCGATGTTGTAGGCGAAGGCGTCCGGGTTGAGGTGCTTGAGGAACCAGAGCGCCTTCTGGTTGTGCGTCAGCGGGTAGCGGGTCTCGTCGGTGTGCAGCTCCACCTCGGCCTCGGCCACCGGGCCGTCCGCCGCCGACTCCAGCAGGCCGGTGTAGACCCGCTCGACCAGCTCGTCCAGCGGGTCGCCGCTGAGCAGCGTCACCACCGGCAGCGCGACGCCCAGCTCGGCGTGGATGCGGGCGCGCAGCTCCATCGCCAGCAGCGAGTCCAGGCCGAGGCTGTTCAGCCCGGCGGCCGGGTCGATCCGCTCCGGCTTCGCCCGCAGGACGGTCGCGACCAGCTCGGTGAAACGCTCGGCCACCAGCGGGCGGCGCGCCTCGGGGGCGGCGGCCCGGAACGCGGCCGGGAAACCGCCCGCCGGAGCGGCCTGCGGGACCTCCGCGTCCGCCGCCAGCTCGGCGACCAGGGCCGGCGGCGAGGCGTACCAGGCCTGGAACACCGGCCAGTCGACGACGGTGGCGACCAGCAGCTGCGCCCGGTCCTGGCCGATGATCCGCTCCAGCACCGCCATGCCCGCGGCCGGCGGCAGCGAACTCATGCCGCGCGCCTCGCGGTAGTGGCCGACCAGCCCCAGCTCCTCGATCATGCCGGTCGCCCACGGGCCCCAGTCGATGGACAGCGCGGGCAGGCCGCGGGCCCGGCGGTGGTGCGCCAGCGCGTCCAGGAAGGCGTTGCCCGCCGCGTAGTTGGTCTGCCCGGCGGTGGTCAGCAGCGAGGCGATGGAGGCGAACAGCACGAAGTGGTCCAGCGGCTCCTCGCGCAGCTGCCGGTGCAGCGCGTGCGCGCCGAGCACCTTCGGTTCCCACGCGGCGTCGAACACCTGCCGGTCGAGCTCCGGCACCAGCGCGTCCCTGACCTGCCCCGCGAGGTGGAACACGCCACGCACGGGCGGGAGTTGACGCTTCCGGTGGTCCGCCAGCCAGGCGGCCAGGGCGGCCCCGTCGGTGACGTCCAGCGGCACCGGCACGGGGTGGGCGCCCAGCGCCTCCAGCTCGCGCAGGAACGCCACCCGGCGGCCGGCCGGGCCGTCCGGATCGACCGAGGCCCACTGCTCACGGGCGGGCACCGCGGTGCGCCCCACCAGGATCAGCCGCCGCGCGCCCCGCTTGACCAGCGTCCGGCACAGCAGCCGGCCGAGGGCGCCGAACGCGCCCGTCACCAGGTAGCTGCCGTCGGCCCGCAGCCGCAGCGGCAGCGGCCGGGTGAGGTCGGCGGGCCGGCGCAGCCGGCAGGTGCGGCGCAGCTCGCCGCGCAGCCCGACCTCCTCCGCGTCGGCCACCGCCAGCTCCCGCAGCAGCGCCGCGGCCTCGGTGGGGTGCTCGGCCGCCGGTCCCAGGTCGATCAACTTGCCGCGCTGCGCGACGAGTTCCTGCTGCCACAGCACCCGCCCGATGCCCCAGGCGGGCGCGCCCAGCGGCTCCACCGGGTCGCCCGCGACCACCGCCTGGGCGCCCCGGGTGACGATGTGCAGCCGCCCCTTCGGCCGGGCCGCGGGCAGCACCTGGGCGAGGGCGATCAGCGAGTACCCGCCGAGCGTGCCGCAGTCCGCCAGCTGCGCCGGGCCGGCCGCGTCCAGCGCGGGCAGGTCCAGGTTCCACAGGTGCAGGACGGTGTCGAAGCCGTCGTCGAGGTCGTCGAACAGCTTGCGCAGGTCGGCCGCCTCGCCGGGCCGGACGGTGGAGGCGTCGTCGCCGTGCCGGTACTCCCCGCCCGGACGCACCAGGTGGCAGCGCCCGCCGCGCCCGCGCACCAGCGCGGCGAGCTCCTCGGCGAGGCCGCCTGCGTCGGCGAGCACCACCAGGTGCTCCGGCGGAGTGTCCGTACCTTCCAACTCCTGGTCGATCCAGGTCGGTTCGGCCAGCCAGCCGTCGATGGCGGCCAGGCCGACCGAGGCCGCGGCGCCTTCGACGCCGGCCGCCCGGAAGCCGGTGACCCGGCCGAGCAGCGTGCCGTCGTCGGCGTGCAGGGCGAGGTCGCCGACCAGCTCGTCGCTGTCCTCCCGGGTGACGGTGGCGTGCACCCAGAACGGCCGGTCGCCGATCCGGTCGAGGGCCACCTCGCCGATCGACAGCGGCAGCCGGATGCCGCTCACCTGCCCTGCGGGCTCCAGGAGTTGGGGAGTCAGCAGAGCCTGGAAGCAGGAGTCGAGCAGGGTCGGGTGGACGTGCGCGGCGTCGGCGTCCACCGGGCGGGGATCGGCCGGGCTGATCCGGGCCAGCGCCTCGCCGGGGCCGATCCAGACCTCCTCGATGCGCTGGAACGCCGGGCCGTACCCGTAGCCCAGCCCGGCGAGCTCCCGGTAGCAGTCGGCCCCGGCGAGGCGCCGCCGGGAGCGGTCCCGGACCGCGTCGAAGTCCGGGGCGGGGCCGGGGCCGCGGCGCTGGTCGGTGCGGACCACGCCGGTCGCGTGGAGGGTGCGCTCGGCGCCGCCGGAGGCGACCGAGAAGGTCACGCCGTCGGAGTCGAAGCCCAGTTGGACGGTCGGCGGCAGCGCCTCGGACAGGAACAGCGCCTTGGGCAGCTCGATGTCGGCCAGCACCGTCCGGTCCGCGCCGGTCAGCACCCGCACCGCCTGCGCGGCCATCTCCAGGTAGCCGGCGGCGGGGAACACCGCCGCCTCCTCGATCCGGTGGTCGGCCAGGTAGGGCAGCCGCTCCAGGTCGAGCTGCACCTCCCAGGTGGGGCGGACGTTCGCGGTGCGCCGCCCCAGCAGCGGGTGGTCCAGCCGCCCGAGCCGGACCTGCGCCACCGGCGCGGGCTCCACCCAGTACCGGTCGCGCTTGAACGGGTAGCCCGGCAGCGGCACCGGCGACCCGCCCGGGTGCAGCGTCCGCCAGTCCAACTCGACGCCCAGGCTGTGCAGTTCGGCCAGCGAGCGGGCGAAGCGCTCGGGCTCGTCCTCCTCCCGGCGGATCGAGGGCACCGTCCAGCCGCTCGCCTCCCGGCCGTCCAGGCACTCGCGGATCGCGTGGCCGAGGACGGGGTGCGGGCCGATCTCCAGGAACACCTGGTGGCCGTCGTCGACCAGCAGGTCCACGGCGGAGCGGAACCGCACCGGCTCGCGGACGTTCTGCCACCAGTACGCGGCGTCCAGCTCGGTGCCGTGCGCACGGCCCTCGCGGGCCGTCAGGTACAGCGGGAGCTCGGCCGGGCGCGGCTTCAAGTCGGCCAGGGCGTCCAGCAGTTCGTCGCGGATCGGGTCCATCCGCACGCTGTGGTACGGCACCTGGACGGGCAGGAAGCGGGCGAAGACCTGCTCGCGTTCGAGGTCGGCGGCGAGCCGTGCGAGGGTGTCGCGGTCGCCGGAGAGGGTGACGGAGGACGGGCTGTTGACGGCGGCCACCGAGACCCGGTCGTCGCAGGCGCGGATCCGGCGGGCGGCCTCCACCTCGGTCAGGCCGACGGCGAGCATGGCGCCGGTGCCGGCCAGCCGGTGCTGGAGGCGGCTGCGGTGCAGCATCACCGCGACGGCGTCGGGGAGTTCGTGCACGCCGGCCTCGTGGAAGGCGGCGGCCTCGCCGGTGGAGTGGCCGACCACCGCGTCCGGGCGGACCCCGTAGCTGCGCCAGAGCGCGGCCAGGCCGATCTGCACGGCGAAGTTGGCGGGCTGGGCGAGCCAGGTCTCGGCCATCCGGGAGTCGGCCTCGTCGCGGGCCATCTCCGCCAGCAGCGACCAGCCGGCCTGCCGGCGGATCTCGGCGTCGCAGCGCTCCACCGTCTCGCGGAAGACCGGCTCGCTCTCCAGCAGGCCCCGGCCCATGCCCCACCACTGCGGGCCCATGCCGGTGAACACCCACACCAGCCGGCGCTGGGCGCGCTCCAGGCGGCGGCCGGTCAGCACCCGGGGGTGCGGCTCGCCGCGCTGCTGGGCGGCGAGCGCCTCGTCCAGCGACTCGGGGTCGTCGGGGCGGTACACCACCGACAGGCGGTGCTCGTGGTGCTCGCGGCGCCGGGCCAGGGTGTGGCCGAGATCGGCCGGCCGCGGGCCGTCGGGGGCGGCCAGCTCCTGCCGGACGCCGTCGACCAGTTCGGGCAGCCCGGCGGGGTCGCGGGCGCTCAGCGGCAGCACGGTGAACGCGGGCGTCCGGGCGGGCGGGGCGGCGGCCGGGCGGGCCGGGGCCTCCTCCAGCAGGACGTGCGCGTTGGTGCCGCCGAAGCCGAAGGAGTTCACGCCGGCCCGGGCCGGGCCCCGGTGCGCGGGCCAGTCCACCGCGCCGGTCGGGACCTCGAACGGCAGCGCGGCCCAGTCGATCGCGTCGGTGGGCCGCTCCAGGTTGATGTGCGGGGGGATCCGCCGGTGCTTCAGCGCGAGCACCGTCTTGATCAGCCCGGCGATGCCGGCGGCGGCCTCGGTGTGCCCGATGTTGGTCTTGACCGAGCCGACGTAGCACCGGTCGCCGGGCTCGCGGCCCTCGGCGAGGACCCGGCCCAGCGCCTGCGCCTCGATCGGGTCGCCGACCGGGGTGGAGGTGCCGTGCGCCTCCACGTACTGGAGGCTGCCCGGCTCGATCCCGGCCTCGGCGCAGACCCGGCGCACCAGGGTGACCTGGGCATCTGGGTTGGGCACGGTGATGCCGTCGGTGCGGCCGTCCTGGTTGACGCCGCTGCCGAGCACCACGGCGTGGATCGGGTCGCCGTCGCGCAGCGCGTCCGCCAGGCGCTTGAGCGCGACCACGCCGACGCCCTCGGCGCGGACGTAGCCGTCGGCGGTGGCGTCGAACGCGCGCGAGCGGCCCTCGGCGGACAGGAAGCCGCCCTTGGTCTCGGCGATCGTGTACTGCGGCGCCAGGTGCAGCAGGGTGCCGCCGGCCAGGGCGAGTTCGGTCTCGCCGCGCAGCAGGCTCTGCCGGGCCAGGTGCAGGGCGACCAGCGAGGAGCTGCAGGCGGTGTCGATGGAGACGCTGGGGCCGCGGAAGTCGAAGCAGTGCGAGATGCGGTTCGACACCATCGTCATCATGGTGCCGGTGGCGGTGTGCGCGGCCAGCGTGTCGAAGGACAGGTCGGCGAACTGCAGGATCTTGTAGTCCAGGGTGAACGCGCCGACGTAGACGCCGACTTCGCGTCCGGCGAGCCGGCTCGGCAGCTGGCCGCCGTCCTCCAGCGCCTCCCATGCCACCTCCAGCAGCTTGCGCTGCTGCGGGTCCATGTGCTCCGCCTCGCGCGGGCTGATGCCGAAGAACTCGGGGTCGAACTCGTCGATGCCGTCGATGTAGCCGCCGCGCCCGCCGATCAGCCGGCCGGGTTTCGCCCGGTCCCGGCTGCCCAGGGTGGCGGTGTCGTAGCGGGAGGCCGGGGTGGGGACGATGCAGTCCCGGCCTTCGATCAGGTTGCGCCAGAAGCCGCGGTGGTCACGGACCCCGCCTGGAAACCGGCAGCCGATGCCGATGATCGCGATCCGGTCCTGGTAGTCGTTGGGCGAGTCCGTCATGGTCCAATCCGTGTGTCATGGCGCCCCGCAGGGGACGGGTGGGCGGAGAACCGGGACCGGTCAGGAGGACGACGATCCGGTGGTGGCGCCCGGGACGGGGCGCCAGGGGTGCAGCAGGCTGGCGAGCACGCTGGTGGTGGGCGGGAAGCTGGCGGGGTCGCGCAGCCCGACCGCCACCGGCTCCAGCCCGGGCCGCCAGGTGAAGCTGCCGAACAGGTGGTCCCAGACGGCGAGGTCCGCGCCGAAGTGGCCGGACTCCGCGGGGACGGTGCTGTGGTGCAGCCGGTGCTGTTCCGGACTGCCGAGGACGTGGTTCAGCCAGCCGATCCGGACATCGATGTTGGCGTGCACGAAATACCCCTGCGCGACGACGAACAGGGCGGCGCAGAGGACCGCCTCCCGCGAGAATCCGAGCCAGGCCAGGGCCAGTTGCACCATGGCCTGCCCGAGCAGGACGTCGAGCAGGTGGTTGACGCCGTTGTTGGTGACGTTCACCTTGTCCAGCCCGTGGTGGACGCCGTGCAGCCGCCACAGCCACGGCTGGTGGTGGGACCAGCGGTGGAAGAGGTACTTCGCCAGCGAACCGGTGAGCACGGCGAGCGGGATCTCGACGCGGAGCGAGAACGTCGGATGCGGCGGCGCCAGCCGGGCGACCAGCGCCGCGACCAGCAGCTGGCCGATCGCCCCGCCCGCCATCGTCAGGACGAAGTAGACGCCGTAGCAACGGAGTTCACGGCCGCCGGGGTGCCACTCGCGGCGGTGGGGGATGAGCCGTTCGAGGGTCCAGAGGTAGCCGATGGTGCCGATTTGGAAGAGCACCATGACGCGGCCGGGATCCCAATGCTCGTGGACGGTCGAAATGGCGGTGGCGAGAACGGCGGCGAGCAGGACCGGATAGGCGGTGCAGCGCAGAATACCGAGAAGTCCGATCATCGGATCGACAGATCTTCCTTTGCTCAAGGCCGACCTCCGGATGAATCGTCACCGAACCGAACGGGAATCGATGCTAACCACACGGCCTGCGCTCGCCACGGAACCGACATGGCGCGGCTGAAAGAAAGCTGATGGTCAGTCAGGTAGCGTAATCGGCGAATCCCACCCCCCTTCCGAACCACCGGCGCACGCCGCCGACGTGGAGGTGCCATGCCCGCCCCGATCGCCCAGCTGCCGCCCCTGCACGCCCTCGACCTCCCCGCCGCCGCGCCGCCCCGGCGGGCCACCCTGCGGGACGGCTCCAGCGCCTGGCTGGTGACCAGGTACCACGACGTGCGGCAGGTGCTGACCGACCCGCGGTTCGGGCGGGCCGAGGACGGCGGGCCCGAGCCCGGCGCCGCGCTCAACGTGTCCACCGACCCGTCCTCGCTCTACAACCAGAACGGCGACGGCCACCAGCGGCTGCGGCGCACCGTGCAGGGGGCGTTCACGCCCCGGGCGATCGCCGGCTGGCAGCCCTGGGTGGAGACGGTGGTCGGCCGGCTGCTGGACGAACTGGTGGCGGCCGGACCGCCCGCCGACCTGGTCGCCGACCTCACCGCCGTGCTGCCGTTCGCGGTGGCGCAGCGCCTGCTGGCGCTGGACGGCCTCGACCCCGCCCAGCTGCGCCGGTGGGCCGCCTGCCTGACCAACGACGGCTCCGGCGGGGACGAGCGGATCGCCGCCGACCAGAAGGAGTTCGCGGAGTTCGCGGCCGGGCTGCTGGAGGACCGGCGGCGCCGGCCGGGCGAGGACGTGGTGAGCCGGCTGGTGCAGGCCGCCGACCGGGCCGGCGGCATCCCGCAGGAGCAGCTGACCTTCCTGGTCGGCGGCCTGGCGGCGAGCGGCAGCGACAGCGTCGCGGCGGTCCTCGCCAACTCCCTGCTGTACCTGCTGGGCGAGCGGCCCGAGCTGTGGCCGCGACTGGCCGGGGCGGAGCGGGCGCGGCACGCGACCGAATGGCTGCTGCACCACGTCCAGCTGGGCGACGACGAGTTCACCACCCGGCAGGCGTTCCGGGAGGCGGAGATCGGCGGCGTGCGCATTCCGGCCGGTGAGACGGTCGCGGTCTGCCTCGGCAGCGCCAACCGCGACCCGGAGGTCTTCCCGGACGGCCTGGCGGGCGATCCGTTCGCGCCGCTGCCCTCGGCCACCCTGTCGTTCGGGGCGGGCTCGCACCACTGTCTGGGCACCTGGCTCGCGCGCACCCAGATCCAGGTGGCGCTGGGGCGGCTCGCCGAGCGCCTGCCCGGGCTGCGGCTCGCCGATCCGGGGGCGCCGGTGGAATGGCGGCTGGGCAGTACCACGCGCAGTCCGCGCAGCCTGCCGGCGGTCTGGTGAGTCTGATCGGCGCAATTGTTTTTCACGGCAGATCATCCGATGGGTGATCGAATGAGAATTACCCGTTCGTGGCATTGACCCGGTGTTTCCGGCGGAATTGTCGGGGCCGCTCAGTATGGTTGCGGAGCATTCGACAGGAGGTCTCCCGTGGCCGTCGCCAGCCCCGACCTGCTGCTGTTCCCGCACAGTGACCTGCACATCGCGCTGACCGGGACGCCGCCGCTCACCGTCACGCTCGCCACCCGCGCGGAGGCGGTGCCCGCGACCAACGGATTCACCGTCACTGCCGTTCCGAGCGCCCAGTGCACGTTCGAATTCTTCGCCCCGTTCAACGCCAAGGGCCACCGCTTCGAGGGGCTGCCGACGTACGACCCCGCGACCGGGCGGATCACGGCCACCACCCCCGGGGTCTTCCTGTTCCGGGCGATCTCCGGGAACCAGTACATCGTCGGCCGGCTCCAGGTGCACCGCTCCGTGGTCGGCTGGTGGTTCGGCAACGACTCGATCACCACCGCGCTCGACACCACCGTCGCGCACGCCCAGCCGTCGCTGTACGCCAGGTTCAGCGACGACGCCGGCACCGGGACGGACCTGATCGGCGACATCACCGGCCACGGGTACGTCCAACTGGTGCCGGCCGACACCCGGCAGCTCGTGGTGTCGGCCACCGGCCGGCTGCGGGGCGTGCTGCCCACCCAGCCCGGCACGCCGTGGGTGCTCTCCGGGCTGTTCCCCGGGCTGGGCGGCGCGCAGCTGCTGAACGTGCGGGTGGTCGACTACGCCGCCGACCACGCGCTGACCTGGGCGATGGGCGGCGGAGACCCGGCGGCCCTGGCCGACAAGCACAACGTGCTGTTCCTCGCCGAGGGGTTCCGCGAGCAGGACCGCGCCAAGTTCGACGAGATCGTCGCCCGCGTCGTCCACGAGATGTTCGAGAAGCCCGCGCACGAGCCGTACGGCATGCTGCGCAACAGCTTCAACGTCTTCAAGGCGTTCACCGCCTCCCAGCAGCACACCGTCACCTGCGGCTTCCGGGTCGCGGCCGGCGAGGAGCGGACCGAGGCGGGGCAGGCCAAGGGCACCGGCTTCCCGATCCCGACCAACGCGATCGGCGGCGGCGCCCGCTACACCCTGGAGGAGCTCGTCCACCGGGTCGGGCTGCCGATGCGCGGCGACCAGCGGACCGGACTGGTCGCCACCTGGCAGTCCCAGGACCTCGACATCGACCCGGCGAAGATCGACGACGACCTGATCGCCTCCTGGAAGCAGCACCAGTCGGTCGGCATCCTGCACGCCCGCGACACCTTCTTCGGCCTCCGCCTCGGCCCCCGGCCCGGCGACCGGCTGTCCAGCACCAACCCGGTGACCAAACCCGCCGCCGACACCGTCGGCGACCCGGCGGTCAAGGCCTTCGTCGCCCAGCTGTACGAGTTCTACACCAACCGGCCCACCCGCAACCTCACCCTCGACCCGCGCCGGCACCCGCCCGAGCTGTACATGAACGCCTCCGAGCTCAACGTGGCCACCACCCTGCTGCGCTTCGTCCGCAGCCTGAAGGTCACCGGCTCCACGGCCGCCGTCGGCGCCGTCTGGCAGCCCGACGACCAGCACTTCCAGCCCAGCCGGGGCCTGATCGCGCTGATCGCCAACGACGACATGGACGGCGGCACCAACTTCAACGTCCGGACGGTGACCGCCTCGACGGTCAGCAACATCCAGGGGCTGCCGTACGTCTACGCCAACGCCACCGACAAGCGGGAACTGCGCCGCGACCCGCCCGACGACACGCAGGTGAACTTCGACGACCTCGTCCAGACCGTCGCCCACGAGTTCGGCCACAGCTTCAACCTGCTCGACGAGTACGAGGAGATCCGCGGCGACGGCGGCCCCGCCGAGGAACGGCCCAACGACATGCCGGGCGACAACGTCACCAGGCTCGGCTTCGTGCGGGCCCACCCGGTGCCCGACCGGCGGATCGACCCGGCGAAGATCAAATGGCTCCAACTGCCCCGGATCGGCACCGCCGCCGTGCTGCTGGCCGACTCGGTCAACGTCACCACCCCCGTCCCGGGCATCAAACTCACCATCGGCGCCCGGAACATCGCGGAGTGGCAGCAGGCCAGGACGGACTTCTCCGAGGTGCGGCTGCGCGACTTCGGCATCCTGCCGGGCGGGCAGCAGCTCCCGCTGGCCACCGACCCCGCCCACTACCTGGAGGGGCTGACCGTCGGGCAGGTGCTGCCGGGCGAGGGCGCGATCATCCTCACCCGGGCCGGCAGCGCCCCGTTCCCGCTCTTCAAGAAGGGGGCGATCGCCTTCGTCCCGGTGAAGGACAAGCAGCACCAGCCGCTCCTGGTGGTGGAGCCGGAGGTGCTCAACTTCCTCAAGGCCAACGGCAATCCGCTCAACGTGAACCCCGAGCACGACGACACCAACGACAAGGAGGACAACCCCGTCGACATCCCGGACTTCAGCCCGCCCTGCAAGTCCGCCCGCACCATCGGAGTCTTCGAAGGCGCCGCCACCTTCGCCGGCGCCCACTACCGGCCGACCGGCCGCTGCAAGATGCGCCTGGAGGCGGACTTCTGCCACGTCTGCGCCTGGCTGATCGTCAACCGGGTCGACCCGACCTTCCACGCGCTCCTCGACCGGAAGTTCTACCCGGAGTCCAAGGCGGAGAGAAGGAAGCATGAGTGAGCCGGGCACCTTCGAACGGATCCTGGCGGAGATCGGCCAGGCCCTGCTGCCGCTGCGCGACGCACTGGCCACCCCCGCCGCGTTCAGCGCGCTGCTGCGCCGCCTCGGGTGGACGGTCACGGACATCCCGCAGCCCTTCGTCGACCTGCGCAACGCCGTCGAGACGCTCTACGACAGCCTGCACACGCTGCTGGGCGACGGCGGGCTGAACGTCGACGGCACGGTCGGCGACGGCGGGGCCGGGGCGGCGGTGTCGTTCTCGCCGGACGACGTCAAGCGGGCCCTCGGCGCCGTCCAGGCGCTGATCAAGGGCATCCACGCGATCGCCGACGCGCCGGCCTCGGCGATCCCCGACACGCTGCGCGCCGACGGCTTCCTGACGCTGTTCCCCGGGCAGCTCCTGGACTACCTGATCGTCACCTACCTGCAGCGCTACCACTCGGGGCTGGGCTTCGTGCTGCGCAGCCTCGGCGTGGTGAAGGCCGGGTACGCGGCGCCCGCCGGGAACCGGCCGCCGTACGTGCACCTCGCGTTCGACCTCGGCGACCTGCCGCGGGTGCTGGCCGACCCGGCGCAGGTGCTGAAGGACGCGTTCGGGTGGGGCACCGCCGCGTTCGACCAGCCGGCGCTGCTGTCGCAGCTCGACAACCTGCTGCACACCTTCGGGGCGAACGTCGACACGCTGCGGATCGCGCCCACCGCGGCGGCGGCCGTGCAGGGGGCGCCGCCGGACCCGTTCGGGCCGCGGCCGAAGGCGCTGACCGCGGTGCTGTTCCAGCGGGTCCAGCCGTCCTCGGAGATGCACGCCGCGATCCGGGTGCTGCCGCTGCCCGCCGCCGACGGGGCGCTGCCGGGGCTGGCGCTGCTGCCCTCGTTCACCGGCGTGCAGGGGTTCCGGTTCGAACTCGGGCCGGACATCGCGGTGACCATCCGGGGTGATCTGGACCTGCAGGGCGGGGTGGCGCTGCTGGTGCGGCCCGGGCAGGGCGTGGAGATGGTGCTGGGCTTCGAGTCGTCCGGCGCGCCGGTGCACGCCAAGGGCTCGATCGACGTGCGGGCGGAGCGGTCCGGGCCGGCCGGGCAGCCGCGCATCCTGTTCGGCGAGGCCGGCGGCACGCGGCTGCAACTGCAGCGGTTCTCCGGCGCGGGCGGGGTGCGGCTGGTCGGGGACGCCGTCGACTTCTTCGCCGAAGTCGGCCTGGAGGGGCTGGAGTTCGTGCTCTCGCCGGCCGGCGGGGACGGCTTCCTCTCGGCCGTGCTGCCCGCCGACGGGTTCACCCTCGGCGCGGATCTGACGGTCGGCGTCTCCTACCGGCAGGGGTTCTACTTCCGCGGTACCTCCAACCTGGAGATCCAGCTCCCCGCGCACCTGGAGCTCGGCCCGCTGGAGATCCAGGGGCTGACCATCACCGCCGCGCCCGACGCGAACGGGCTGCCGATCGGCCTCGGGGTGTCCTTCCGCGCCCAACTCGGGCCCGTCACCGCCGTGGTGGAGCAGGTCGGGCTCGACGCCGTGCTGGCGTTCCGGTCCGACGGCAGCGGCAACCTGGGGCCGGTCGACCTGTCCTTCGACTTCCGGCCGCCCAAGGGCGTCGGCCTGGAGGTGAACGCCGGGGCGGTCAAGGGCGGCGGGTTCCTGTCCTTCGACAAGGACCGGGGCGAGTACGCGGGCGCCCTTGACCTGGAGTTCGCCGGGCTGGTCGAGCTCAAGGCGATCGGCCTGATCAGCACCCGGATGCCGGGCGGCGGCGACGGCTTCTCGCTACTGATCGTGATCACCACCGACTTCGGTGCCACGGGCATTCAACTGGGCTACGGCTTCACGCTGTTGGCCGTCGGCGGGCTGATCGGGCTGAACCGGTCGATGAACCTGCAGGCCCTCGCGGAGGGCGTGCGCAACGGCTCCGTCCAGTCGGTGATGTTCCCCGAGGACGTGATCGCCAACGCGCCCCGGATCCTCTCCGACCTGGCCCGGTTCTTCCCGCCCGAGCAGGGCCGGTTCCTGATCGGGCCGATGGCGAAGATCGGCTGGGGGACGCCCACCCTGGTCAGCGTCTCGCTCGGCATCGTCATCGAGATCCCGCCCGGGGACATCGCCATCCTCGGCGTGCTCCAGTGCATCCTGCCCAGCCCCGACCTGCCGCTGCTGGCGCTCCAGGTGAACTTCGTCGGCGCGCTGGAGGTCGACAAGTCGCGGCTCTGGTTCTTCGCCGAACTCTTCGACTCGCACGTGCTGTTGATGACCATCGACGGCGGGATGGGCCTGCTCGTCGCGTGGGGCGACAACCCCGACTTCGTGCTGACGGTCGGCGGGTTCCACCCGTCCTTCAAGCCGCCGCCGCTGCCGTTCCCGGTGCCCAAGCGGCTGACGGTCGACATCCTCAACCGGCCCGGCCAACTGATCCGGGTCTCCGGGTACTTCGCCGTCACCAGCAACACCGTGCAGTTCGGCGCGGCTGCCGAACTGCGGCTGGGATTCGGCGGGTTCGGCGTCGAGGGGCACCTGTCGTTCGACGCGCTGTTCCGCTTCTCGCCGTTCGCGTTCACCATCGAGATCTCCGCCGGCGTCACCCTGAAGGCCTTCGGCGTCGGCGTGTTCGGCATCGACCTGCACTTCGCGCTGGAAGGGCCCGCGCCGTGGCGGGCGCACGGGCGCGGCTCCATCTCCCTGCTGTTCTTCGAGATCTCCGCCGACTTCGACATCACCTGGGGCGAGGAGCACAACACCACGCTGCCGCCGGTGGCCGTACTGCCGCTGCTGGCGGCGGAGTTCGACAAGATCGAGGGCTGGCAGACCCAGCTGCCCTCGGGCGGCTTCAACCCGCTGGTCACGCTGCGGCAGCTGCCCGACACCGACCAGCTGGTGCTGCACCCGCTGGGCACCCTGACCGTCCGGCAGCGCGCCGTCCCGCTGGACGTCCGGGTCGACCGGGTCGGCGCCCAACGGCCCAGCGACGGGCGGCGGTTCGCGATCGCGCCGGCCCCGGACAGCGGGCTGACCAGGGTCTCCGTCACCGGCGAGAAGTTCGCCATGGCGCAGTTCCAGGACATGGACGACGCCGCGAAACTCTCCCGGCCCGCCTACGAGAGCCAGGACTCCGGGCTCGAACTCACGGCCGCCGCAGGCACGTTGCTGTCGCCCCGGGTGGTGCGGCGGAGCGCCCGGTACGAGCTGCACATCATCGACAGCGGGGTTCCCGCGACGGCGGCGGCCGCGCGGCGGGTGGTGCCGATGGCGGCGCGGTCGGCCGCCGCCGCGCCGCAGCGCTTCCACGAGGTCAGCCCGGCCGTGTTCAACCAGCTGCTGCAGGGGAGCAGCACCAGCCGCTCGCCGATCTCGCGGCGCGAGTCGCGGCTGCGGCAGCCGTTCCCGCCCGAGCAGACGATGCGGCTCACCGACCGGCGGTTCGTGGTCGCGAACGTGCGCAACAACGTCCAGGCGCATCCGCCGGCGGGCGGGCTCCCGTCGGCGACGTTCCGCAGCCGGGCCACCGCGCAGGACGTGCTCGACGACTGGGTCGGCCGGGACGGCGCGCTGGCCGGGCAGTTGCACGTCATTCCGGAGGAGGAGTCGGTCGGGTCGCCCGCCGTGTCGGGGGCGTGGAGCGCGGTGGGCGGGCTGCCGGTGGCCGCGCGGGGCGTGGAGGCGGTGCGGCTGGCCAACGGGAAGGTGCTGGTGGCCGGGGGAGCGGACGCGAACGGCGGCGCGCTGGCCGCCGCCGCGCTGTTCGACCCGGTCGCCGCCGCGTGGGCGGCCGCGCCTTCGCTCGCCACGGCCCGCGTCGGGCACAGCAGCAGCCGGCTGGGCGACGGGCGGGTGGTCGTCGCGGGCGGGCGCGGGGCGGACGGGGGCGTGCTCGGCACGGCGGAGATCTACGATCCGGCGCCGGGCGCCTGGTCCGCCGTCGGCGGGCCGCTCGCCACCGCCCGGGCCGGGCACGCCGCGACGCTGCTGGCCGACGGCCGGCTGCTGGTCACCGGCGGCACCGGCGCGAACGGGCGGGCGCTGGCCACCGTCGAACTGCTGGACCCGGCGGCCGGCGGCTGGAGCCCGACCGGCCCCGCGATGACGGACGCGCGCACCGGGCACCGGGCGGTGCTGCTGGCCGACGGGCGGGTGCTGGTGGTCGGGGGCGCGCTGGCCACCGGCGGGCCGGACGCGGCGCTGGCGCACTGCGAGCTGTTCGACCCGCGGACCGGGAAGTGGACGCCGACCGGCAGCCTGCTGACCGCCCGCAAGGGGCACCAGGCCGTGCTGCTGGCCGACGGCCGGGTGCTGGTGACCGGGGGCGACGCGGTGGGCGCGGGCGGCCGGTACGACCCGCGCAGCCTGGCCGCGGCGGAGGTGTACGACCCGGGCAGCGGGCTCTGGACGCCCGTCGCGCCGCTGCCGGGCGGCGGGCGGCGCGGGCACCGGTGCGTGGTGCTGCGCTCGGGCCTGGCGCTGGTGGTCGGCGGCACCGGCGGGCCGGCCTTCGACACCGGCTTCCGCGACGCGGTCGCCTTCGATCCGGCGACGGGGAGCTGGACGGCCACCGGGCGGCTCGCCACCGGGCGGTTCGACTTCGGCGCGGTGGAGTTGACGGACGGGCGGGTGCTGGTGACCGGCGGAACGGCGCTGGCGGGCGCGGCGGCTCCGGGGCCGGACGCGGTCGAGCTCGTGGCGGTGGACGAGGCGTACGTGCCGTGAGGGCGGAGGGGTTCGGTGTGGTGAGCGGAGCGGGTGAGGGGCGGCGGCTCTCGCGGTGCGGGGCTTGCGGCGTGTGCCGGGTGAAGTCGGCTTCGGCGCAGGGCAGTTGGGCGGCGTCGGGCGGCGGCGGGGCGCGCGGGCGGCAGCGGCGCTGGTGGGCGATCGGGCTCGGCGGTGGGGCGGCGGTGTGCGGGGTGCGCCGGGCGAAGTCGCCGCCGACGGTCGGACCCGGTGGCGTCACCGAGGTGTGCGTCCCACGACAACGACAAGCCCCGACGACGGAAGGTTCGACACCATGACCACCACCGTGCCCACCGCAGCGAAGTGGACGGCCGCACACGATCTGGCCGGGGCCACCGCCTGGTTCGGGCAGCACGACGGCCCGGTGGTGCTCAAGGGCACCACGAAGGTGCTGGTCGTCGGCGGGGCCGACGCGAGCGGGGCCGCGCTCGGGCGGGCCGCCGTCTACGACCCGGCGGCCGACACCTGGACGGCCACCGCGACGCAGCCCTCGCCCCGGCGGCTGCACGCGGTGACCGCGCTGGCCGACGGGAAGGTGCTGGTCACCGGAGGGATCGGCGGCTCCACCGCGCCCGGGCTGGCGTCCGCGGAGGTCTACGATCCGGTGGCGAACACCTGGACCCCGGCCGGCACCATGAACCAGGCCCGCTGGGGCCACAGCGCGGTGCTGCTGCCCGGCGGCAAGGTGCTGGTGGCCGGGGGCAGCGCCGTCCGGGCGGGCAGCACCGTCCGGGCGTTGCGCTCCGCCGAGCTGTACGACCCGGCCGCCACCACCGACGCCGCGCGCTGGACGGTGGCGGGCGACCTGGTGGACGCCCGTTCCGGGCACGTCGCGGTGGTGCTGAAGGACGGCAAGGTGCTGGCCGTCGGGGGCACCGCGTCGGTCGGCGCCGAGCAGGATCCGGCGCTCGCCTTCTGCGAGCTGTACGACCCGGCGACGGGGAAGTGGACGCCGACGGGCAGCCTGTCGCGGCCGCGCGCGCTGCACCAGGCCACCGCGCTGTCGGACACCACCGTGCTGGTCACCGGCGGTCGCGCGCCGGGGGCCGGCGACGGCGGCGGGTTCGACCCGGTCAGCCGGCGGACGGCCGAGAAGTACGACCTCGCCACCGGCGCCTGGACGCCCGTCAAGGACATGCCCGCCGGGCGCGCCCAGCACCGGGCCGTCGCCGTCGGCACCGGGGCCGTGCTGGTGATCGGGGGGACCGGGAGCGAGGCCGACGAGGCCGGGTTCCGCAGCGTGCTCCGCTACGACGGCTCCGCCGACACCTGGACCGCGCAACCGGGCCTGCTCACCGGCCGCTGGGGCTTCGCCGCCGCCGTGCTGACCGACGGCCGCGTCCTCGCGGCGGGCGGGGCCACCCGCTCGGGCCTGGCGGCGGCCGACGCCACGGGCACCGAACTGACGGCCGCCGCCGAGGTGTTCGACGGGGGCGGGGCATGAGGGCCGGGGAGGGTGCGGGGCCGGTCGGGCTCGATGCTCGGCGAACTCGCGCGTCGGGCACGGGGGTTGGGCTCGGTCGGCGGTCCGCCGCCGGTGGGGTCGGCTGTGAAGTGGTCGTCGGCGGTCGGGTGTCGGTCGGGAGTGGCGAATGACGGCGAATGGCTACTCGTTCCTGCCGTGGTTGCGGTCCGGGCTGTCGACGCGGATCAGTGGGGATCCGGGGGCTTCGGCGCGGGCGACGATTCCGGTGAAGCTGGTGGTGAGCGGGGAGGCGCTGGACGGGGGGCCGTTGAGCCGGGGCGTCGAGCGGGCCGTGCAGCTGTACGGGCCCGGCGACGTGATCGGGGTGGAGGGGCGGGCGGTCTCGCGGCGGGAGCCGCTGCCGGGGACGACCAACATCGAGCCCAACTTCCTCGCGCACATCGAGTTCTACGACGAGGACTTCCCGTGGCGGTACAGCCCGGCGGGCGCGGACGGGACGACGGATCGGCTGGCGCCGTGGCTGGCGCTGGTGGTGCTGGCGGCGCGCAGTGACGTGACGGGGGCGCCGGCGGAGTTCGAGGAGGGCGGCGGGGGGACGCCGGTGCCGTTCGTGGTCGTGAAGGATCCGACCGTGTTCCCGCCGGCCGACCAGCTCGGGGCGTGGGCGCACGTCCACGTCAACGGGTCGTTGGACGACGCGGTGGTGGCGCGGGAGCTCGACGGGGGCGGGGATCCGGTGCTGCAGGCGCTCGCGGAGGTGCTGCGCACCGATCCGGACCGGGCGTGTTCGCGGCTGGTGTGTCCCCGGCACCTGCAGCAGGACCGGGCCTACGAGGCGTTCCTGGTACCGGCGTTCGAGACGGGGCGGCTGGCGGGGCTGGGGTTCGATCCGGCGCTGTCGCCGGGGGCGCTGTACTCCAGCTGGGGGCCGGCGTACCCGAACCGCAAGGGCGAGGGGCAGCTGCCGTACTACCTGCGGTGGTCGTTCACCACGGGGGCCACCGGGGACTTCGAGTACCTGGTGCGGTTGTTGCAGCCGCGCCGGCCGGATCCGCTGGTGGGGCGGCGGGACATGGACGTGCACCGGTCGGCGGGGCCGGGGCTGCCGCCGATCACCACGCCGGCGGCGATCGGCGGGGTGCTGCGGCTGGGCGGGGCGCTGCAGGTGCCCGAGCAGCCGGTCGACGCCTGGGAGAACTGGGACAACTGGCTCGGGCAGCCACCACCCGCCGCGCCCTTCCCGCACCCGTTCCAACAGGCGCTGGCCAACCTGGTCAACCTGGCGGAGGCCTACCAGCACGTCACCCCGGCGGCGGCGCACGCCGCGCTGCCGCCCGCGCAGGCGCAGTCGCTGTCGGCGGGCGTCGATCCGGTGATCACGCCGCCGCTGTACGGCCGTTGGCACGCGCTGACCGCGCACCTGCTGGTCGACGACGCGGGGCAGCCGCTGCCCGCGCCGGCGAACCGCAACTGGGTGCACCGGCTGAACCTCGACCCGCGGTTCCGGGTGGCGGCGAACTTCGGCACCAAGGTGGTGCAGGCCCGGCAGGACGAGTTCATGGACGCGGCGTGGGCGCAGCTCGGCGACGTGCTGCAGGCCAACGCGCGGATCCGGCAGGCGCAGTTGGCGCGGGAGGTCGGGCACCGCCTGCAGGTCAAGCACCTGTCGCCGCCCGCCGCGCCGGCGGCGCTGGACGCGCCGCCGCCCACCGGCAAGTACCTGACGCTGACCGCTCCCGCGCACCCGCGCGTCACCACCGCCGGGCCGGCGGCGGCGCTGGACGCGGGCGGGGAGCAGCTGGCGGTGGGGTTCCAGGTGGCGGCCAGCCAGGTCGCGGCGGCGCCGGTGTCGGCCGCGATGCGGCGGCTGATCCGGCCGGGGGCGCGGCTGGTGCGGTCGCTGACCTTCCCGCCGGACCGGCCCCGGGAGGCGCTGGTGCCGCGGATGGACGCCGAGACCGCTCCGGTCACCGCCGCCGCGCCGAAGGTGAAGCCGGCCGCGCTGGTGACGCCGGACCAGCTCGACCACGAGCTGCACCCCGGGGTGGGCCTGCGGGCGGCCGATCCGGTGGGGTCGCTGCCGAAGAGCGCGGACTTCGTGCTGAAGGACATCGGCGATCCGGTGCCGCCGACCACCGGCGGGAACGTGGACAGCCCGGAGGCGCAGCGGTTCAAGGCGGCGCTGCGCGAGCTGTACGACGGCCGGGACGAGGCCGCGGCGGTCGGGCAGGCGCCCGTCCGGGAACGGCTGGGGGTGGCGGGGACGACGGACGCGGTGCTGCAGGGGCTGCGTGCGGACACCACCGTGCCGAGGTGTCTGCTGGGGTCGGTGGGGGTGCCGGAGCGGCTGCGGCCGTTCGCGGAGAGCTTCGTCGAGGCGATGGCGTACCCGGTGATCGACCTGCCGATGTACCAGTCGCTGATCGACCTGTCGGTGGACGTCTTCGTGCCCAACCTGGGCCTGCTGCCCGCGAATTCGATCACTCTGCTGGAGAACAACCGGCGCTTCATCGAGTCGTTCCTGGTCGGGCTGAACCACGAGATGGCGCGGGAGATGCTGTGGCGCGAGTACCCGACCGACCAGCGCGGCACGCCGTTCCGGCAGTTCTGGGACCCGCGCGCGGTGCTGTCGCCGCCCGGGGAGACGGCCGAGCAGCGGCGTGAGCGGCTGTACGACATCAAGCCGGTCCACACCTGGGGGCCGGCGGCGCTGCTCGGCGAGAACGACAACCGGCAGCAGGCGGGCCCGCACCAGAAGGACGACCTGGTGCTGGTCGTCCGCGGCGAGCTGTTGAAGAAGTACCCGAACACGGCCGTGTACGCGCACCGGGCCGCCTGGCCGCTGGACGCGAACGGCGATCCGATCACCACGGGGGAGCGCGTTCCGGCGCCGCTGCCCGACGAGGACCATCCGACGTCGGACCTGGTGCGGCTGCCGCTGTACGAGGCCAAGGTCGAACCCGACATCTACCTGCTGGGCTTCGACCTGGACGCCGCCGAGGCGCGCGGCAACCCGCCCGGCGACCCGGGATGGTTCTTCGTCCTCAAGGAACGGCCCGGCGAGCCGCGCTTCGGCGTGGACGAGCCGGAGGGGCCGCTGCCGCCGGTCGAGGTGTGGAACGACCTGACCTGGCAGCACGTCGACCCGGACAGGCTCGGGTTCATCGAGTTCGGCGACGCCACGCACGTGCCGCTGGCACCGTTCGACGGCTCCCCGGACGACCTGGAGAAGCAGCAGCAGCGCGCCGAGGACAACGCGCTGCCGCTGTGGTACTCCCGGCTGAGCTCCGCCGACATCGCGTACATCCTCTTCCAGGCGCCGGTCATGGTCGCCATCCACGCACAGGAGATGCTCCCGGTATGGCCGACAACCCCCTGAGCGACGACTTCCCGGTCCTGCTGGGACCGGTGCGGGTCGAGACCAGGTTCACCGCCACCGAACTGCTGGTGCGGGTCTTCCCCGACGAGTGGGCCGTCGACAGTTTCGAACCCCGGCCCACCGAGGCCGAGTTGGGAGCCATGGACGCCTACTGGACGGCGCTGTGGCGCACCGGCGGCAACGCCGTCGGGGACCGGACGGCCTGGCAGGAACTGGTCGGCCGGATCGCCGCCGGCCGGGCCACCTGGCTGCTGGAGAGCCACCGGCCGGCGAACCCGACCGACCGGCCGGCGACGGTGCCCGCCGACACCACCGTGCTGGTGGTGTTCAGCACCGCCGCGCTGCCCGCCGCCGACCGGCAGCCGACAGTCGACTACTGGACGGCGGTGTGGCGGGCGCACGGCGACCGGCTGAAGCTGCGGGCCGCCGACACCGCGCTGCTCGCCGCCGTCGGCGCGGCCCGGGCGGCCGCGATCACCGCCCGCCGGCCCGCCGGGATCGAGGCCGCGCCGGTGGCCGTCGGCGACGCCGTGCTGGTGGCGTTCCTGGTGGTGCCGCGCCCGGCCGCCGCCGACATCGCCCCGCAGTCCTGGACGGTCGCCGCCCGCGCCGGACTGCTGCCCGACCGGTTCCGGCTGCTGGGCTGGGCCGGCGGCGCCAAGGTGATCGACCTGGACGGCAACCCCGTCCCGGCGACGCTGCCGGTCAGCCCCGACCCGGGCAACACCGACCCGATGAAGGTGAACGAGAGCACCGGCGTGCTGACCGTCCCCGACGAGCTGCGCTGGCTGACCGAGTTCGACCGGGCCGTCACCGTCGGCATGGGCTTCCGCGTCACGCTGACCCCCGCCCTCGCCGGCGGGCTGGACCGGCTGGTGGTGCTCGGGCTGCGCGGGCAGGCCGCCCCGGCGCAGTCCGCCACCGACCTGACCGGCCTGCTGACCCGTCAACTCCGCAGCCCCGCCGGGCTCGCCCTGCTGCCGCAGGGCACCCCCACCAACAACAGCGCGCACGCCCCCGCCGGGACGGACCCGGCGCAGGAGGCCGACGCGGGGCTGCGCTCGGCGGCCCACCTGCGCGCCGTGGCCCCCACGGCGGACTGGACCACCCGCACCGACGGGCAGTGCTTCGCCGAACTGCTCGGCGTCGACCCCGCCGACCTGGCCGGGATGCCGGGCGCCGACGGCACCGACCAGCGCGACGCGCGCGCCGCCGACACCGCGCTGTGGCCCGCGACCTGGGGCTACCACCTGCAGACCACGCTTCACCCGGTGTTCTCCCGGGCCGTCGTCGAGCAGACCCGGCAGTACTTCCTGCGGCACGTCTCCGGCCGCGGGCCGGTGCCGACCGTGCGGATCGGCCGCCAGCCCTACGGCATCCTGCCGACCACCGCGTTCTCCCGGCTCGCCTGGCCCGACAGCCACCCCGCCGCCGCCCACCGGCGCGGCCTGCACACGGTGCTCCGGGCCGCCGCAGCCGACTGGCAGGCCGCCACCGCCAAGGTCCCCCACCTCGGCGGGCCCGCCGCCGACGCCCACCAGCACCTGCTGGACATCCTGGCGCTGCACCCGACCTCCGCCGAGTACTACCAGCGCTACGCGCAGAGCGTCGAGGACATCTTCAACCGGGAGAACCTCGGCGCACTCGGCTCCACCGTGCTGCCCGGCCTGGAACGGCTGAACCAGCCCGGCCCGCTCCGCGCCCTGCTGACCCGCTTCGGGTACCCCGACACCGGCCCCTCGCAGGACCCGGACCTGGTCCGCCGGCTGTTCCTCGACACCCAGCACCCGCTGCTCGCCCCCGCCGTCGACGACCGGCCGCTGTCCGAGACCGACCCGATCCGGCCCTACACCGTCGACGGCGCCAACTACCTGACGTGGCTCGCCGCGCACGCCCGCACCGACCTGGAGAGCATCCGCACCGAAGCCGGCTTCCCCGACGACGACCGGCCTGCCGCGCTGCTGTACCTGCTGGCCCGGCACGCCCTGCTGCTCGGCTGGGCCGACGCCGCCACCGAACTCGCCATCGCCGCCGGCATCGCCACCCCTGCCGAACAGGCCGCCGCCGACCCGGCGTTCATCCACGTCAAGATCCCCGCGCCCGGCCAGAGCCTGCCCAGCGAAAGCCGCTTCCGCAGGCTGTACTCGCCCGCGCCGCGGATCACCGACGACCCCGCCCGACTCGTCGTCGACCACATCCCCCGGGTGATCGGCACCAGCCCCGCCACCGCCCGCCTCGCCGAACAGGCCGACGCCCTCGACCTGTTGACGGCCCTGCCCACCGCCCGGCTGGAACGCGTCCTCGCCGAACACCTCGACACCGCCACCTACCGGCTCGACGCCTGGCGGCTCGGCCTCGCCAACGAACGCCTCGCCGAAATGCGCTACGGCCCCGACGGCACCGCCCCGCCCGTGCGCGGCGTCCACCTCGGCGCGTACGGCTGGCTGGAGGACGTCCGCCGGCGCGCGACCGCGCTCACCCCCGTCACCCTGACCGGGCCGCTCGCCACCGTCTTCCAGGGCGACCAGCCGCTGATGCACGACGCGAACAATGGCGGCCACCTGCACGCCCCCTCGCCCGGGCAGGCCCGCACCGCGGCCGTGCTGCGCGCCGGATACCTGGCCAACGGATCGCCGGACAACCCCGGCTCGTTCGCCGTCAACCTCAGCTCCGGGCGGGTGCGGACCGCGCTCGCCCTGCTCGACGGCATGCGGCAGGGCCAGTCGCTGGGCGCCCTGCTCGGCTACCGGCTCGAACGCGACCTGCACGACAGCCACGAACAGGCCGAGGTCGACTTCCTGATCGCCGCGCTGCGCCTGAAGTTCCCGCTGCGCGCCGGGCGGATCGCCGAGACCGTGCCCCGGCCGAGCGACCAGCCCGACCCCGCCAAGCCACTGGCCATCGACCAGGTCGAGGCCCACAACGTCATCGACGGCCTCGCCCTGGTACGGCACCTGACCAGAGGAGACGCCCCGCAGAGCTACCCGTACGGGCTGGACGGGCTGCCCGCCGTCACCGCCACCCAGCAGGCCGTCGTCGACCGGGCCGCCCAGCACCTGCTCGACCTCCACGACGCGCTCGCCGACCTCGCCGTCGCCGAAGGCACCCACCAGGCGCTGCTCGGCAACCCCGAACGGGCCTCCGCGACCCTCGACGCGTACGCCAAGGAAGGCCTGCCGCCGCACCCCGCCGTCGTCGCCACACCCCGCAGCGGCACCACCCTCACCCACCGGCTCGGGCTGCGCCTCACCGCCGGCCTCGGCCCCGACAGCGGCGCCGCGCCGCTCGCCCACAACACCCCGCGCGCCCAGGCCGAACCCGCCGTCAACGCCTGGCTGCCCGCCCTGCTCCCGCCCGCCACCAACCTGGTCGCCCAGGTCACCTGGACCGACGCGCTCACCGGACTGCCCCGCAACCGCACCGTCAGCCAGTTCGACCTCGGCCTGGCGCCGATCGACCTGCTGTGGGCGGTGCGCCCGGCCGGCAGCAGCACCGACACCGACCTCGACGACCGGATCATCGGCTCCGTCATCCGCACCGACAACCCCCGGCCCGACGTCGAACTGACCATCCACTACACCGACCAGCTCTCCGGCCGCGTCACCTTCTTCGAGATCTCCCCGCTGATCACCGCGCTGCGCACGCTGCTCACCACCGCCCGGCCGCTGCGCCCCACCGACCTGGCGCCCGCCGCCGGGACCGACCCCGCCGACCGGGACGCCGACCGGGCCGTCTCGCTGCCCCGGGAACGCCCCGCCGCCGTCCGGGCCTCGCTGGACGCGCTGCGCACCGCGGTGGAGAACTACCTCGCCACGCTGACGCCGCTGTACCCGGCCGGGGCCGAGCCGCAGCGGGCGCAGATCGTCGCCGCCGTCGACACCCTGCTGTCGGGGTACGCCGCGCTGGTCACCACCGCGAGCGGGTTCGGCATGGTCCGCAGCGGATGGGGCGAACTCGCCACCTGGCGGCGCGGGGTGTTCACCGACGTGCTGAACGCCGTCGCCGTCGTCGCCGACCGGATGACCCGGGCGCTGGCCGCCGCCGACGCGCTGCTCGCCCGCTACGACGCGCTGCCCGCCGCGACCTCCGCCGCCGAGCGGTTCCGGCTGCTGCAACAGGCGGAGCGGCTGATCGCCACCAAGCCCACCTCGCCGCTGCCCGCCCAGCCGGCCGCGTACCGGGCGGTGATCACGAACCGGCGGCAGGCCTTCACCAACAAGCTCCAGTCGCTCCGGGCCGAGGCCCGGACGGTGCGCAACACGCTCAGCGGGCTGCTCGCCGAGGTCGCCGCGAAGCTCCCGCTGAGCGACTTCGACCCGACCGACCTCAGCCTGGGGCCGTTCCAGGACCGGGTGGTGCAGTTCTGCCGGGACCTGCTGGCGCGGGCGAACACGCTGCACACCGAGGTGCTGGCCCGGCTCGCCGCCGCCGACCGGGCGCTCACCGCGTACGACGCGGCCGTCACCGGGCCCGACAAGGTCGCCGCGGCCCTCGACGCGCTCAAGGCGATGATCGGCCAGGACGTGCTGGCCGTACCGGAGTTCACGCCCACCGCGCAGCTCGCCGCGGACTGGAAGAAGGCGCTCGGCGACAGCGGCAAGCTCGTCCAGCACCTCACCCAGCCGCCGTTCGGGCGGGACTTCCCGATCGACGACTGGGCGCACGGCATCGCCCGGGTCCGCGACAAGCCCCGGCTGTGGGAGCGGGCCGTGGTGCTGAGCGACGCGCTGCGCGGGCCCGGCGGCATCCTCGGCGACCTGCTGCACTCCGCCGAACCGCAGCTGGTGCCGATCCAACTGCCGTACCGGCCGAACGACCACTGGCTGGCCATGGAGTTCAACCCCGGCACCGACATCACCGAGGACAAGGTGCTGTTCACCGCGCACTACGCGCCCGACCCGCTCCCCACCGTCCCCACCCAGGTCGGGCTGCTGCTCGACGAGTGGACGGAGGTCGTCCCGGCCGACCGGGAGACCACCGGGATCGCGCTGCACTACGACGGGCCGGACTCCGAACCGCCGCAGGCCATGCTGCTGGTCGTGCCGCCGGTGCGCACCGGCGCCTGGAACACCGACGACCTGATCGCCGCGATCGGCGAGACCCTCGACCTGGCGAAGGCCCGGGGCGTCGAACCCGAGCACCTCGACGACACCGGGTACGCCCAACTGCTGCCCGCCACCGTGATGTCCGCGACCCGGCAGCCGATCACCATCTCCACCGACCTCGCGATCGCCAACCAGCGCTGGAAGGCCGCCCATGCCTGAGCCCCGCATCGCCGACCTCCCCAAGGCGCTCACCGACCGGACCAACCCCGCCGTCGGCGTCTGGAACCGGCTGGAGGGCCGCCCGCGCACCACCGACTTCCAGCGCGCGCTGCGGGCCGAAGTGCGCGACGCGCTGTGGATGCTGACCAGGCAGTGGCAGCTGGGCGAGTTCCGCGCCACCGACGCCGGGTCGCCCGTCACCGCGACGTACTCGATCGCCGGCACCCGGCCCAGCCGCTTCCGCCCGACCGGCGGCGCCGCCGAGGCGCTGCCCGACGACCGGCCGCTGGAGGCGCTCGCCGAACGGCGGGCGGTGGCGTTCACCGCCGGCGCCGACCCGATCGCCTTCGACCTGCGGCTGGCGATCGGTCGGCGCTGGCTCAAACTGCTCGGCCGCGACCCGGTGCTGGCCAACATCGCCTTCGACTTCCGCGGCCAATACGTCCGCAAGTACCCGATCGCGCTGCCGAACCCGGACACCGACGCGGACGCGCCGCGGGTCGCCGACCCGGAGGTGTGGGCCACCCTGCAGGCCGTGGCGGTACGGCGGATGGACGGCTACCTGCTGTACCGGCACATCAAGGACGGCGGGCGGGCCTCCGACGGCATCAACGACGTCCTGCACCTGCACTACCCGGCGCTCGACGCCCTCGGCGCCCGCCTGGTCGCCTGGTTCGACGACCTGATCGACCAGCCCGGCGCCGACGCCACCTGGGACCCGCGCCGCCTCGAACACCGCTTCTCGGTGGCCGGCACGGCCCCCGACAGCACCGAGAAGGTGCTCACCGCGCAGGAGTTCCCCGGCGGCGAACTCGACTGGCACGCCTTCTCGGTGGACCCCGACCACCCCGTCGGCGGCGCGCAGCCGCCGCTGCCCGCGATCAACCGCACCGTCTTCCCGGCGCAGCTGCGGTACGCGGGCATGCCGCTGCCGCGCTGGTGGGCGGTGGAGGACGGCGGCACCAACTTCGCCGCGGTGTCGCCCGACAGCACCGACCTGGCCCGGCTGATCTTCCTGGAGTTCGCGCTGGTCTACAGCAACGACTGGTACCAGCTGCCGTGCGAACTCCCGGTCGGCACGCTGGCGGACATCCAGGGCCTGGCCGTCACCGACGTGTTCGGGCAGCGGCTGTGGATCACCCCGGCGGGCAGCGGCCTGAACGAGAACTGGCAGCGCTGGTCGATGTACACCCTCGACACCCTGGACGCCGGGCCCGGCACCGCCGCCGACACCAGCCTGTTCCTGCCCGCCAGTGTGCCCAAGGTCGCGGACGGGCCCGCGCTGGAGGAGGTGTCGCTGGTCCGCGACGAGAACGCCAACCTGGTCTGGGGCATCGAGGCGACCGTCCCCCGGCCCACCGGCGAGGGCCGGCGGGGCAGCGAGGTCGCCGCCGCGGTCCAGGCCCAGCACCTGCGGCGGCACCCGCCCGCCGGGCCGGACGCGCCGCTCGCGCCGATCGCGTACGAGGCGATGAACTCCGTGCCCGAGCAGTGGATCCCGTTCATCCCGGTGCACGTGCCGGGGGACAACCGGACCGTGCAGTTGCAGCGCGCGGCGATGCCGAACATCGTCGCGGTGCTGCCGCCCGTGCAGCCGCGAACGTCTTTGCTGCGGGAGGGACTCGACGCGGTGCCCGCGCACTCGTACTTCATCGGGCAGGAGGAAGTGCCGCAGACCGGGACCAAGTTGAGCGTCTGCTACCGGCGCACCCGGTGGCGCAACGGGCGGGTCTGCGTCTGGCTGGCCGCCGCGCGCGGCGCCGGGCGGGGGGAGGGGGCGAGCGGGCTGGGGTTCGATCTGCTGGTGGACACGCCGAAGCCGCCGGCGGCCTGACGCCGGGGTCGTTCCCGGGGGGCGTTCGTGGGGGCCGTTCGTAGGATGGGACGGAGCTCCGGCGGGAGGGAGTCCGGTCTTGGGTGGGACGGAGAACCAGGGGATGCGGCAACTGCTCGGGCGGGAACGGGAGTTGGAGCAGCTGGCCGGCCTGCTGCGGGAGGTCCGGGACGGGCGCAGCCGGGTGCTGGTGCTGCGCGGGGAGGCCGGGGTCGGCAAGTCGGCGCTGCTCGACCGGCTGGCGGCCGAGGCCGGGCGGGCCGGACAGGCGCAGGTGGTGCGGGCGGCCGGGGTGGAGGCGGAGGCCGAGTTCGCGTACTCGGCGCTGCAACGGCTGTGCGCCCCGCTGCTCGGCGGGCTGGACGGGCTGCCGCCGGTGCAGCAGGACGCGCTGCGGGTGGCGTTCGGGCTGAGCGCCGGGCCGCCGCCCGAGATGCTGCTGGTCGGGATGGCGGTGCTCGGCCTGTTCGCGGAGGCCGGGGCCGCCGCGCCGCTGATCTGCCTGGTCGACGACGCGCAGTGGCTGGACCTGATGTCGCAGCGGATCCTGGCGTTCGTCGGACGGCGGCTGGAGGCCGAGTCGGTGGCGCTGGTGTTCGCCGAACGGACCGCCGACGGGGTCGGCGACCAGGGCCTCGCCGGGCTGCCCGAACTCGCCCTGCGCGGCCTGGCCGACGCCGACGCGCGGGCGCTGCTCGACCGGGTGCTGCCCGGGCCGGTGGACGCCCGGGTGCGGGACCGGATCGTCGGCGAGACCGGCGGCAACCCGCTCGCCCTGCTGGAACTGCCGTCCGGCCTGACGCCCGCGCAGCTCGCGTTCGGCCTCGGCGGCCCCGGGGCGGCCCCGCTGGCCGGCCGGGTCGAGGAGGGCTTCCGGCGGCGCGTCGAGGCGCTGCCCGCCGACACCCGGGCGGTGCTGCTGGTCGCCGCGCTCGAACCGGTCGGCGACGGGCCGCTGCTGTGGCAGGCGCTGCGCTCGCTGGGCATCGGGCCCCGGGCGGCGGCGCCCGCCGAGGCCGCCGGCCTGATCACGCTGGGCGCGCCGGTGCGGTTCCGGCACCCGCTGGTGCGCTCCGCCGTGTGGCGGGGCGCGGACGCCGCCGAGCTGCGCGCCGCCCACCGGGCGCTGGCGGACGCCACCGACGGCGGGCGCGACCCCGACCGGCGGGCCTGGCACCTCGCGCACGCCGCCGCCGGGCCGGACGATCACCTGCACCGCCACGTACACCGTCACCGCCGCCGACGCGGCCAACGGGTCGATCGACAACACGGCCGTCGCGACGGGCCTGTC
>NZ_JBSGDD010000056.1:0-51160 GCF_053602195.1 Kitasatospora sp. NPDC004531
CACGCACTTCGAGGAACTTCGAAGCGGACTCGGTCTGCTGAACACCCATGACAGGGCTCCTTCTTGAGAGGGGGGACGAATCGTGACGAACCGGACCGCTCGGGGCGTGCTCCGCCCACGGGCGCGGTACGGGGATCAGGCGGTCGGGATCCGCAGGGCCAGCGGCTCGGCGCCCGGCCGGCAGTGCAGCTCGCAGCCGCTGCCGGGGGGCAGCAGCAGCCAGTGGCCGGGCAGCAGCCGGACGCCCTGCTCGGCGCCGGTGGGTCGGACCCGGCTTCCGCCGTGGTGCTGGAAGAGCAGCAGGCTGCTGCCCTCCGGTGCGGCGAGCCGCCGGACGGGCCGGCTCGGGGCGGGTTCCACGGGGCGGCCGAGGCGGTGGCGCAGGGTCTCGGCCCAGTGGGCGGCGCCCGAGGGGCTGTCCGTCCACAGCAGGGCCGGGCCGGTGCCGAGCCGGCGGTTCAGGAAGGCGACGACCTCGTGTGCCGGGTCGGCCGGACGGTCCTCGTCCTGTCCCCAGTGCACTGCGCCACCTCCCGTCCCGCTGTCCGGCGGGGCCCGGTGTGCCCCGTTGGCTCCCATACTGGGGCGCGGCGGCGCTGTCGGGCAGTCACGTGATGCCGGTCCCCAACGGGCGGTAACGGGCGGCCGGTAACGGGATCACGTGACAGCGGGGTCAGTCGTCGAGCAGTCCGGCCCGCGCGGCGGCGACGCCGGCCTGGAAGCGGCTCTCGGCGCCCAACTCGTCCATGATGTCGGCGATGTGGCGGCGCGCGGTGCGCAGCGACATGCCGAGGCGGCGGGCGATGGCCTCGTCCTTGAGGCCGGCGGCGAGCATCCGGACGATCGTGCGGTCGAGTTCCTGGGAGACCTGTTCGAGGCCGTCCTCGGCGGCGGCGGCGAACGGGCGGGCGAGCGTCCAGACCTGTTCGAAGATGCCGCAGAGGTAGGCGAGCAGCGCCTCCTGGCGGACCACCAGCGCCCCGTCGGAGCCGTCGTTGAGCGGCAGGAAGCCGACTTCGCGGTCGAAGACGATCAGTCGGCCGAACAGCTCGTGCACCGTCCGGTACTCGGCGCCGAGGGCGGTGGCGGCCTCCACGTAGGCCTGGCTGGGGCCGTTGAAGCGCGCGGTGTGGTGGTACAGGGTGCGGATCCGGACGCCCCGGCCGAGCAGGGCGCGGTCGCGGCCCAGCGCCTCCTCCATCGCGGCGGGGACGCGGGAGCCGCCGCCGGGCTGGCTGGTGAGCACCTCGTCGCGGCAGACGGCGGACGCCCGGTCGAGTGCGGCGCGGACTTCGTGCAGGTCGGCGATCACCTCGATCTCGCCGGCGTCGCCGCCCTGCCGGGCGGCCTGCTGGTGGAACGGCAGGAAGCCGGCCACCTGGGCCTGGCGGTGGGCGAGTTCGGCCCGGGTGCGCCGGATCTGCGCCTCGACGGGGGCGGCCAGGGCGGCGCTCGCGGTCTGCGGGGACAGCGCCCGGCAGCGCGCGGGGTCGGCCGGGTCGGGCTGCAGCAGCTGCCAGGAGGTCAGCCGGTCCAGGGCGGTGGCGGCGGCGGCCGGGTCGAGGCCCTGGCGGGCGAGGTGCCCGGCCAGGGCGTCGGGGTCGAGGCGGCCGTGCTCCAGGACCCAGGAGTAGGCCGCGGCGTCGGCCGGATCGGGTGTGAACCCGGGCTCGGCGCACGGGGTTCGGGCCGACGGGTCCGCGTTCGTCCCCCGGTCGTCCTGCGGCCGGAGCGGTTGGTGAGGTGGTCGCACGATGGTTCGGACACCCCGCCGGCCGTGCCGGTTCCCGGGTCAGAGCGGGCGGGCGTTCACCGGCAGCCAGTTGTCGGTGGTGTCGGTGAGCCCGATCCGCTCGGTGTCCCACGTGCCGTAGCGCGGGTTGACCTTGATGTGCAGGGCGGTGCCCGCGTCCACCAGGGCCTTGCGGATCGCCGCGTCGCCGGCGGCGCCGGACGGGTCCTGGCCGCCCGCCAGCTTGGTGAGGCCGAGCTGTTGGCGGTAGAAGCCGTCGATCCCGCCGGCCGGGACGCCCTGCTTCAGCCGCAGCAGCTCGGCCAGCTTGGCGTCGCCGCCCACCGCCTTGCTGTCGGCGCTGCGGGCCGCGCCGATCTCGCCCGCGTCGACCGTCAACCGGCGGTCCGCCAGCGCCCGTTCGATGACCTTGTCGAGGATCAGGTCGTTCACGGCGTGCCGGGCCAGCCCGGGCTGTTCGTCGGCCGCCGGGGCCCCGACCTGCGCGGCGTTGCTCTCCCGCACCGCCGACATCCTCGCCTGCACCTGCGCGACGGTGATCCGCTCGTCGCCGACCACGGCGGCGGCCCCCTGGTGCGCCGGCGCGCCGCCGCAGGCGGTGAGCGCGGCGGCGGCGACCGCGACGCCGATGGCGGCGCGCAGTCGGCGGACGGAGCTGATGCGGGTCACTGGGGCCTCCTGGTCGATGGAGCGCGTTCCGGTGGTGCTTCGCGTATGCGGTGGGACGAACAATAGGCAGCCCCGCCCCCGCGTGCCAGACCCCGCGCGCACGGTCGCCCGTCCGGGAGCGGACGTCGCCGTCGTCAGGTCGCGTACGGGTTGGTGGTGGTGCGGCGGGCGCCGAGCTGTTCGAGCCGGCCGCGCAGCCGGCGGACGTCCGGGTGGTGGGGGCCGTGGCGGCGTTCGGTCTCCAGCAGGAGTTCGAGCAGGGTCTGCCAGCCGGTCTCGGTGCGGCCGGTGCCCGCCAGCAGGACGCCGACCCGTTCGCGCAGCTCGGCGGCGTGCGGGGAGCCGGGCGGCAGGACGGCGAGCACGGCCTGGTACTCGGCGAGGGCCTCGTGGGCGCGGCCGAGCTGCTCCAGGCAGCGGGCGGCGTGCCGGCGGTGGTCGAGGGCCGCCGGGTCGTGCGGGCCGCGTTCGGCGGCGGCGGTGGCGGCCAGCAGGCGCAGTTCGGGCAGCGCCTCGGCCCACTGGTGTTCGGCGAGCAGGGTGCGGGCCCGGATGGCGCGGACGGTGTGCACCAGCGGCGCGCGCTCGCCCTGCTCGGCGACGGCCCGGGGCAGCAGCCGGGCGGACAGGTCGAGCACCTCGGTGTGCCGCCCGGCCGCGACCAGGTCGGAGAGCCGGGCGCACGCCCCGGCCAGGGTCTCGGTGCCGGACGGGGCGGGCGGGGCGGCGGGCACCGGCGGGGCGGCGGGCACCGGCGGCAGCGGGGGCGGGGGCGGCGCGTCGTGGACGGCTTCGGGCTGGTGGGGGTGCAGGTACGGGTCCGCCGGGTCGGGGACGGCGGGCAGCCGGGTGCGCGGCCGACCGGTCGGGACGGGCAGCAGCGGCAGCAGCAGGGCGTGCACCTCGACCGGGTCGGCGGGCCGCCGCTCCGGCTGCTTGGCGAGCAGCCGCAGCACCAACTCCTCCAGCACGGCGGGGACTTCGGCCCGCAGCGTGCGCAGCGCGCGGGGCGGGTCGTCGACCTGGCGGCGCAGTACGCCGAGTGCGGTGGGCGCGGGGAACGGGGGTTGGCCGGCCAGCATCTCGTGCAGCATGCAGCCGAGGGCGTACAGGTCGCTGCGGCGATCGGTGCCGGCGGCCATGGCCTGCTCGGGGGCCATGTAGGCGGGGCTGCCGATCGGGCTGCCGGTGAGGGTGAGGCGGGTGGCGGTGGGGTCGACGGCGGCGGCGATGCCGAGGTCGAGCAGGATCACCCGGCCGTCGGGTCTGACCATCACGTTACTGGGCTTGAGGTCGCGGTGGACGACCCCGGCCCCGTGCACGGCGGCCAGCGCGGCGCACAGCTGGCCGGCGACGGCGACGGCCCGCCCGACGGGCAGCGGGCCCTCCTCGGCGATCAGGTCGGCCAGGCTCATGCCGGGGACCCGCTGCATCACCAGGTAGAGCTCGTCGCCGTCGGCGCCCGCGTCGTACACGGTGACCAGCCCGGGGTGGTCGAGGGAGGCGCCGATCCGGCACTCGCGCAGGAACCGCTGCCGCAGCAGGTCGCCCTGGCTGTCGCCGCGCCCGGCCGGGGGCGGCAGCACGTCGGTGCGCAGCAGCTTGACCGCGACCTCCCGGCCCAGCTGCGCGTCCCGGGCGGACCAGACCTGGCCCATCCCGCCGTGCCCGATCTTCCGGTCGAGCAGGTACCGCCCGCCGACGGTGCGGCTCACCGCTGCCCGTCCCCGGCCTGACGGCGCAGCAGTTCACCGAGTTCGCGCAGCTCGGCCGTCCCGGTCGCACCGCTCGGGGCGTCGGCGGCCGGCGGCCCGGCGGGCGGGTACGGGGCGGGCGCCATCGGCAGGGTGGGGGCCTGCGGCGGGGCGGCGTACGGGTACGCCCCGGCCGCCGGGTAGGCCGGGTACGGGTGGGCCGGCGGGGCGGCGGCCGGCCAGCAGCGGCGCTGGTTCAGCAGCACGAAGTGCACCGGCGCGCCGAGCCACAGCGGGAGCACCAGCAGCAGCGCCGTCCAGTTGTCGATCTGCCCGCCCGTCGGGGTCAGCCCGACGGACACGTACATCGCCAGCTGCATCAGCCCGATGACGACCGCGCCGACGACGTCGACCCGGCGCCGCCGTCCGACCGCCAGCACCAGCGAGGGCACCATGCCCAGGAGCCCGAGGGTCAGCACCGGCAACGCGACGCACAGCAGCGTCACCCAGATCCGGTACGGGCCGGAGACGGCGCGGGCGGGCATGGACGCTCCTCGGCGACGGCGGGGCAGTGCTTCGCACACGCTACCGCCACCGCCCGCCGCGCCGAGAGCCTGCTGCACGCCCTGACTGACCGTCAGGCCGGACCGGCCGCCCCGGCGGCGAGCGCGTCGGTGAGCGCCCGGGTCAGCGTGCGGGCCTCGGCGGCGGCCCGGGCCAGCGCCGCCTCGTAGTCGGCGATCCGCCGGAACGCCGCCCCCAGCGCCCGCTGCTGCTCGACCGGGACGCGCGGCACCTCGACCCGCCGGATGTCCAGCCGGCTGGTGGTGGACGCGTAGCTGCTGGCCCGCCGGCCGGCGCCGGTGGCGCGCAGCTGGCCGGCCAGGAAGTCGGCGTCGAGCAGCGCCGGGTCGGGCCGCAGCAGGTGCAGCCTGGCCCCGAGTGCCGCGCCGAGGTACGGGCTGCCGGGGTGCACGGCCTGCGCGCCCTCGCCGCCCAGCGCCGGCACCAGCACGTCGCCCCGGCGGATCGTCACGCCCTCCGCGTCGGTGGCGGCGCTCGGCGGGGCGGCGGCCTGGAGGTCCTGGTCGGTGAGCAGCGGGGTGCGGCCGCCGGGGCGGGCGGGGGCGCCCTGGCCGGAGGAGTGCACCTCCAGCGCGCCGGAGCGGGCGAGTTCGCCGATGCCGACCTGCGGGGGCGCGGGGGCGCCGGTGGCGGCGAGGGCGGGCAGGGCGGCGTCCAGGTCGGCGAGCCGGGCGAGTTCGGCGGCCAGCCGCTCGCGCAGCGCGCCCACCGCGTCGGGGGCGGCCTCGACGGGCAGATCGGGCAGGTGGCGGGCGGGGGTGAGGTCGGTCTCGTCGTCCAGCAGGTCGAGCGCGGGCACGGCGCGCGACCGGCCGGGGCGGTCGGCGGGCAGCGGGCCGCCGCCGCGGGCGGCACCGTCGAACGCCCGCCACGCCGCCGTGATCTCCTCCTGGAGCGCGTCCCGGTCGATCCGCTCGCGGCCGCCGTCGGCGGCGGCGTCCAGCAGCAGCAGGTGCCGGAAGTCGTCGCCGGGCTCCGGACCGCGCAGCACCCACACGTGCAGCGGCACGCCGTACGGCGGGGCGACGCCGGCGGGCAGCGCGATCACGGCGCGCAGCGCGCCCGAGCGGACCAGTTCGGCCCGCACCCGGCGGCCGGCCCGGCGGGAGGCGACGGTGGGCGGCAGCAGCAGCACGGCCGTCCCGCCGGGGCGGGTGTGCGCCAGGCAGTGCAGCACCCACGCCAGTTCGGACTCGCCGCGCGGCGGCACCACCCCGCCGGGCCAGCGGCTGTCGTACTGCAACTGGTCGTGGCCCCAGTCGCGTTCGTTGTACGGCGGCCGGCAGAGCACCGCGTCGGCGGCCGCCCCGGGGAACGCGTCCGCCCGCAGCGCGTCGCCGGCCCGGACGTCCACCGGCAGCGGGCCGGGGCGGTCGGCGGGCGCGGCCAGCGCGAGCCGCAGCAGGGCGACGCCGGCCAGGCCCGGGTCGGCGTCCTGCCCGAGCCGCACGGCGGGCGCGGCGGCCAGCAGCACCCCGCCGGCGCCGCACGCCGGGTCCAGCACCGTCCGGTCCTCGCCCGGCGGGCCCGCCAGGGCGGCCATCAGGGCGGCGGTCCCGGCCGGAATCGGCTGCTGGAGACGGGGGTTGGCCTCGGTGTACCTGGCCAGCAGCTGCTCGTACGCGGCGGCCGGGGTGCTCTCGGCGGTCAGCCGGGCCAGCAGCCGGGCCAGGTCCAGGTGGGTGGCGCCGGCGATCACCGGCAGCCCGAGCGTCGCCGCCGCGTCCGGGCCGAACAGCGCCCCGGCGGTGCGGCGCAGCGCCTTGGGCAGCGCGGTGGCCAGCCGGGTGTCGGGCTGCCCCGCCAACTCGGCCCACCCGGCGGGCTCCCGGTGCAGCAGGAGCAGCAGCGAACCCGCCTCCACCAGCGGGGCGATCGCGCTGCCGGCCGGGTCGCGGAGCAGCTCCAGCTGCTGCCAGACCCGTTCCAGCAACGGCAGTTCGGCGAGCTTCCCCTGCGCCCGCAGCCACTGCTCCACCTGGTCGAGCCGGAACGTCGGACTGGTCTCGGTGCCGCCCGCCGGTCGCGGGAAGTCGGGGTGGCGCCGGCGCCAGTTGGACACGGCGGCCCGGCCGACACCGGCGAGCCGGGCGATCTCGGCGGCCGTGACCTCGGGACGTTCCGACATGCGGCCTCCTCAGCGGCGGGATGTGGCCACACAGCATAGCCAGAACGATGCCCCGACCCGTTCACACGTGAACAGAGACGTTTTGTGAATCGTCATTGACACCGTTCACAGCCAAGGCTTTACTTGAGCCGTCGCCGGAACCCCGGCCACCACCGCAGAATCCTGGGGGAGAGCCCGCCATGTCCGTCCGCCTCAGCACCCGCCGCACCGCCGCCGTCCTCCTCGGCGCCTGCCTGCTCGCCGCCGCGACGGCCTGCGGCCCCGAGAACACGGTCTCCACCACCCCCAAGAGCGACGCCCCCGCCGCCACCGCCTCCTCCGGCGAGCAGCCCAAGGCCGACAGCCCCTCGACGGCCAAGCTCGGCGACACCCTCGCCCTCAAGGGCGTGGAGAAGACCAACGCGGCGGACGTCACGCTGGTGAAGGTCGTCGACAACGCGGAAGGCGCGGACGAGTACACGAAGCCCGCCGACGGCAAGCGCTTCGTCTCCGTCCAGTTCCGCATCAAGGCCACCGGCAGCGCGGCCTACGCCGACGCCCCCGCCAACAGCGCGAAGGTCCTCGACGCCCAGGGCCAGGGCTACAGCTCCACCGTCGCCGAGACCAAGGCCGGCCCGGAATTCCCCGTCCCCGCGAACATCGCCCCCGGCGAGAGCGCCCTCGGCTTCATCACCTTCGAGATCCCGACCGACGCCAAGCTCGACAAGATCCAGTTCGCCCTGGACAGCGGCTTCGCCCAGCAGACGGGCCAGTGGAAGCTGTAACAGGAACGCGCGATACGCGGATGGGCGCGAAAACAGGGGCGCGGGGAACTGCGCGAGGGGGAACGCACCCGCCAGAAAGATCGCGACGCAGGACAATGACCTGCACTTGATCGCGACCCAGCTGACGCGCGCTCCCTTCCCGCGCAGTTCCCCGCGCCCCCGGTTGTGCTCCTACTTCTTGAGGTCGTCGAACATCGTGGTCAGGAACTCCGTGCACCACGACAGCAACTCCCGCCCCACCAGCGGCTTGCCGCCAATGCGGCCGCCCGAGCTCGGCCGGGGCACCAGCAGCTGCTGCGCCGCGGCCTTGAGCTGGGTGCGCGGGTAGAGCCGGTTCAGCCGCAGCTGCTGCGACTCCCGCAGCTCCACCGGCCCGAAGCGGACGAAGTTGCCCTGCAGGGTGATGTCGCCGATGCCGCAGCGCCGCGCGAACAGTCGCAGGCCGGCCACCAGCAGCAGGTTCTCCACCGGCTCGGGCAGCTTGCCGTAGCGGTCGGTGAGCTCCTCGCGGACCTGCTCGATGTTCTCCTCCGAGTTGACCGCCGCGATCGACCGGTACGCCTGGAGCCGCAGCCGCTCGCCGGGCGCGTAGTCGTGCGGGACGTGCGCGTCCACCGGGAGCTCGATCTTGACCTCCAGCGGCTCCTCCTCCGGCTCCGCGCCGCCCTCCTCCAGCGACTGCCGGAAGTCGGCGACGGCCTCGCCGACCATCCGCATGTAGAGGTCGAAGCCGACGCCGGCGATGTGCCCGGACTGTTCGCCGCCGAGCAGGTTGCCCGCGCCGCGGATCTCCAGGTCCTTCATGGCGACGTACATGCCGGCGCCCATCTCGGTGTGCTGGGCGATGGTGGCGAGGCGCTCGTGCGCGGTCTCGGTGAGCGGCTTCTCCGGCGGGTACAGCATGTACGCGTACCCGCGTTCGCGGCCTCGGCCGACGCGTCCGCGCAGCTGGTGGAGCTGCGAGAGCCCGAAGGTGTCGCCGCGTTCGACGATCAGGGTGTTGGCGTTGGAGATGTCGATGCCGGATTCGACGATGGTGGTGGAGACCAGCACGTCGAACTCCTTCTCCCAGAAGTCGACGACGACCTTCTCCAGCTGGGTCTCCCCCATCTGCCCGTGCGCGGTGGCGACCCGGGCCTCCGGCACCAGGTCCTTGATCCGCGCCGCCGCCTTGTCGATCGACTCGACGCGGTTGTGGATGTAGAAGACCTGCCCCTCGCGCAGCAGTTCGCGCCGGATCGCGGCGGCGATCTGCTTCTCGTCGTACGGCCCGACGAAGGTCAGGACGGGGTGGCGCTCCTCGGGCGGGGTGGTGATGGTGGACATCTCGCGGATGCCGGTGACCGCCATCTCCAGGGTGCGCGGGATCGGGGTGGCGGACATGGTGAGCACGTCCACGTTGGCCCGGAGCTTCTTCAGCTGCTCCTTGTGCTCGACGCCGAAGCGCTGTTCCTCGTCGACGATGACCAGGCCGAGGTCCTTGAACCGGGTCTCCGAGGAGAACAGCCGGTGGGTGCCGATGACCACGTCCACCGAGCCTTCGAACAGGCCCTCCAGGACGGCCTTCGCCTCGGTGTCGGTCTGGAACCGGGACAGCGCCTTCACGTTGACCGGGAAGTTCGCGTACCGCTCGGCGAAGGTCGAGAAGTGCTGCTGCACCAGCAGCGTGGTGGGCACCAGCACCGCCACCTGCTTGCCGTCCTGCACGGCCTTGAAGGCGGCCCGGACGGCGATCTCGGTCTTGCCGTAGCCGACGTCGCCGCAGATCAGCCGGTCCATCGGGACGGACTTCTCCATGTCGGCCTTGACCTCGCCGATGGTGGTCAGCTGGTCGGGCGTCTCGGCGTACGGGAAGGCGTCCTCCAACTCCCGCTGCCAGGGCGTGTCCTGGCCGAAGGCGTGGCCGGGGGCGGCCATCCGCGCCGAGTACAGCTTGATCAGGTCGGCGGCGATCTCCTTGACGGCCTTCTTGGCGCGCTGCTTGGTCTTGGCCCAGTCCGCGCCGCCGAGGCGGTGCAGGGTCGGGGCCTCGCCGCCCACGTACTTGGTGACCTGGTCGAGCTGGTCGGTGGGCACGAACAGCCGGTCGCCGGGGTGGCCGCGCTTCGCGGGGGCGTACTCCAGCACCAGGTACTCGCGGGTGGCGCCCTGCACGGTGCGCTGCACCATCTCCACGTACCGGCCGACGCCGTGCTGCTCGTGCACCACGTAGTCGCCGGCGGCCAGCGCCAGCGGGTCGATGGCGTTGCGGCGGCGGGACGGCATCCGGCGCATGTCCTTGGTGGACGACTTCTGGCCGGACAGGTCGGTCTCGGTGATGACGGTGAGCTTGAGGGTCTCGTCGACGAAGCCGTGCTCGATCGAGCCGCAGGAGACGTACACGACGTCCCGGGTGGGGGCCTCGGCGAGGTCGGCGACCAGCCGGGCCGCGATGCCCTCGTTGCCGAGCACCTCGGCCAGCCGGGCGGCCGGGCCGTGGCCCTCCGTCACCAGCACCACCCGCCAGTCGGCGGCCAGCCGCTCCTTGGCGTCGGCGATCGCCCGCGCGGTGTCGCCCCGGTACGCCTCGACGGCGTGCATGCCCAACGTCAGCGTGTCGGCGTCGCCGTGCCAACCAGCGGCTCCGCCGCGGGCAAGAATCTCCGACACCGTCGAGTCACTGGTCGCGAACGGGCTCACCGACCACCACGGCAGCCCGATCTCCGCGGCGTGCTCGCGCACGTCCGCCAGCGACCACAGCGACGCGGCGGAGACGTCGATCGCCTCCAGGTCGATCGGCCGGTCGGCGCCGGCCGCGGCGGCCACCCAGGACGCGGCCAGGAACTCCTGGCTGGTGGCGACCAGGTCGGCGGCCCGGGTGCGGACCCGCTCGGGGTCGCAGACCACGGCGATCGAACCGGTGGGCAGCACGTCGAGCAGCAGCTCCATGTCGTCGACCAGCACGGGGGCCAGCGACTCCATGCCCTCGACCGCAATGCCCTGCGCGATCTTGTCCAGGATCTCGCCCAACTCCGGGTGCCGCGCGGCCAGTTCGGCGGCCCGGGCGCGCACCTCGTCGGTCAGCAGCAGCTCGCGGCAGGGCGGTGCCCACAGGCCGTGGTCGGCGATCTCCAGCGACCGCTGGTCGGCGATCTTGAAGTAGCGGATCTCCTCGACGTCGTCGCCCCAGAACTCCACCCGCAGCGGGTGCTCCTCGGTCGGCGGGAAGACGTCCAGGATGCCGCCGCGCACGGCGAACTCGCCGCGCTTCTCGACCAGTTCGACCCGGGCGTAGGCGGCGGCCGCGAGCTTGCGGGCGACCTCGTCCAGGTCGTGCTGCTCACCGCGCTGCAGGGCCACCGGCTCCAGCTCGGCCAGGCCCTTCACCTGCGGCTGCAGCACACTGCGCACGGGGGCGACCACCACCTGCACCGGCCCGGCGGCCGGGTCGTCGGCCCTCGGGTGGACGATCCGGCGCAGCACGGCGAGGCGGCGGCCGACGGTGTCCGAGCGCGGCGAGAGGCGCTCGTGCGGCAGCGTCTCCCAGGCCGGGAACTCGGCGACCGCGTCGGGCGGCAGCAGGGAGCGCAGCGAGGCGGCGAGGTCCTCGGCCTCCCGGCCGGTGGCGGTGACCGCCAGCACCGGGCGGCCTCTCCCACCGGCCCGGGCGGCCAGGGAGCGGGCCAGTGCCGCGATCGCGAACGGCCGCGCGGCGGGCGGGCCGACCAGGTCGAGGTGCTGCCTGTGCCCCGTGGCCGCCGCCTCGATCGCCTCGGCGATTGCGGCGTCCCGTACGACGACATCGAGCAGTCCGGACAGGCTCATACGTCAAGTTCTCCACGACGGGGAGTGGCCCGGCGACAGACGGCCGCCGGGCAGCGCGACAGTCCCGGAGCGCGGTGCGCCCGGGGGGTGTCCAGCCTACGCCGAGCGGGGGCCGGGCACGCGGCGCGGCGTCCCGGGCGGCGACTCACCGGTATTCGTACCGGCTCGTCCAGAGATCACGTACCCGACACACTCCTGTCATTGTTTGTCCATGGTGGCCGCGCAGGATGGTGTGCAGCGCAGGCCGCATCCAACCGTGGGGGATGGCTGTGGAAGCGCGATCGCACCTTCTCGATGGGGGTCGGGAGTGCGAAGGCCGGGCGACCCTGGGTGGGGGCGCCCGTGCCACTCACGCCGGGACTCGCGGCGCCTGCCTGGGGCGGGCGCCGCGAGATCTCGGCGTCGGCACGTTGTCGGCCGGCCACTTCCGGCGAAGCACCGCGCGCGGCGGGCGGGGCTCCGTACCCTCGTGTGAAGAAGGTGTGGGGACGCCGGGTCTTTCCAGGGGGTTGGGTTCGTCATGCGTGTCGTCATCGCAGGTCAGGGCTATGTCGGTCTCCCGCTCGCGGTCCGCGCCGCCGAGGTGGGCCACCAGGTCGTCGGGTACGACGTGGACGAACGCCGGATCAAGCGGCTCGCGGTCGGCGAGTCGTACGTCGAGGACATCCCGGCCGAGCGGCTGCGCCCGCTGCTGGACGCCGGCCGCTACCTGCCGACCGCCGATCCGGCCGACGTGGCGGGCTTCGACGTCGCCGTGATCACCGTCCCGACGCCGCTGCGGGACGGCGTCCCCGACCTCTCCTTCATCGAGGCGTCGGCGAAGCTGCTGGCCCGGCACCTGAAGCGCGGGGCGACGGTGGTGCTGGAGTCCACCACCTACCCGGGCACCACGGAGGAGCTGCTGGCGCCGCTGCTGGAGGCGGGCAGCGGGCTGCGCGCGGGGGCGGACTTCCACCTCGGCTACAGCCCGGAGCGGATCGACCCGGGCAACCCGGTGTGGAAGCTGGAGAACACGCCCAAGGTGGTCTCCGGCACCACGCCGGACGGGCTGGCGGCCGTCGGCGGCTTCTACGGGGAGCTGGTGGAGCGGACGGTGCCGGTGTCCTCCTGCAAGGAGGCCGAGCTGACCAAGCTGCTGGAGAACACCTTCCGGCACGTCAACATCGCGCTGGTCAACGAGCTGGCGATGTTCGCGCACGACCTCGGCATCGACGTCTGGGAGGCCATCGACGCGGCCTCCACCAAGCCGTTCGGCTTCCTGCGCTTCACGCCCGGCCCGGGCGTCGGCGGCCACTGCCTGCCGATCGACCCGTCGTACCTGTCCTGGCGGGTGGAGCGCGCCCTCGGCCAGTCGTTCCGGTTCGTCGAACTCGCCAACGACGTCAACAGCCACATGCCGGACTACGTGGTCCGCCGCCTCACCGAGGCCCTCAACCAGCGCCGCCGCAGCGTCAACGGCTCCCGGGTGCTGCTGCTCGGCCTGGCCTACAAGAAGAACACCGGCGACGCCCGCGAGACCCCGGCGGCCCGGATCGTCGAACTCCTCACCCGCCAGGGCGCCGAGGTCCGGGCCGCCGACCCGCACGTCGTCGCGGGCGTCCACGTCGCCGAACCCCGCCTCCCCGGCCACGACGCGGGCCCCCTCGCCACCGTCCACCGCGTCGAGGCCACCCCCGCCGAACTCGCCGCCGCCGACGCGGTCGTCCTGCTCGCCGACCACGACGAGTTCGACTTCGACGCCGTCACCGCCCACGCCCGGTACGTCCTGGACTGCCGCCACCGCCTGACGGGCCCGGCGGTCGAGGTGCTGTGACGCGCCGGTCCGGCCGGTCCTGCCGGGCGGACCGGCCCTACGAGCGGCGCGCGGCGGCGTCCGAGCGGCGCACGAACACGGCCACGCCGGCCACCGCCGCCACCGACAGCCCGCCGGCCGCCGCCCACCAGCGCCAGGCCCCCGGCTCGGCGGGCGCGGCGGCGGTGGGCGCGGCGGTGGCGGTCGGGGAGGCCGTCGGGCGGGCGGGCGGCTGGGTGGGCGCGGCCCGGTCGTCGTTGGTGAAGGTGAAGCGGCCCTGGAGCGGTGCGCCGTCGGCCGCGACGGTCCGCCAGGTGACCTGGATCGGGCCGCGCGGCAGGCGGCCGACCTTCTGCTGGATGTCGTGGCCGCTCGCGGTGGGCGCGCCCTCGGCGTACGACCTCCCGTCCGTGCCGGCGACCGCGATCGTGGTGTAGCCGGGCTGCACCGCGCTGTCGAAGGTCAGCGTGACCACCGACGGCGTCTCGGACACCACGGCGTCGGCGGCCGGACCGGAGGCGAGCAGCTGCGCGTGCGCCTGCGCGGCCGGCGCGGGCAGCAGGACGGCGCACGCGGACAGCGTCGCCGCGGCGAGGAGGGCGGGGGCTCGGAGCTTCACGGCACAGTGGTCGGCCGCGGCGCCCGGGAAGTTCCCACCACCGGGCGGGAACTTCCCGTCCCCCGGCTCCGACCACTGCGGTACCAGCGGGAACGCGACCCGCAACGAACCGAAAGCCGATGCACCCCATGCCGACCACCGCCCCCTCCGCCGCCCCGCACCGCTCCCGCCCCCGTGCCCTCGTGCTCGCCGCGACGGCCGCCGCGATAGCCCTGACCGCCCTCACCGCCTGCGGCAGCGGCGACTCGTCCGCCGACAGGGGCGGCCCGAGCGCGACGGTCGTCGCGGCGCCGGTGACGGTCCAGGACCCGTGGGTGAAGGCGTCCGACTCCGGCATGACCGGCCTGTTCGGCACCCTGGTCAACACCACCGGCGGCCAGGTCACCGTGGTGTCGGGCGCGTCCGCCGTCGCGGAGAAGACCGAGCTGCACGAGGTCGCGGACGTGGACGGCAAGCCCACCATGCGCCCGAAGGAGGGCGGCTTCGTCATCCCCGCGAAGGCCTCCCACGAGCTCAAGCCGGGCGCCGACCACATCATGCTGATGGGCCTGGGCCAGCCCGTGAAGCCGGGCGACGAAGTGACCGTGACGCTCACCCTCGACGACGGCCGGACGGTGAAGTTCACCGCCGTCGCCAAGGCGTTCGCGGGCGGCAAGGAGGACTACAACCCCGGCATGGCGAAGGGCTGATCCCCTCATGGACACCAGCCCCGCCACCGCCCCGGCGGTGGGCCGCCGCCGCCTGCTGGCCGGTGGCGCCCTCACCCTCGGCGGCGCGCTCGCCGGAGCCGCGGTCGGCGCCGGAGCCGCGGTCGGCGCCACCGCCCGCGGTGACGCCCGCCCGCAGCCGCAGCCGCCCGCGTTCGGCCGGCAGACCGTGCCCTTCCACGGGCCGCACCAGGCCGGGATCGAGACGCCCGCGCAGGCCCACGGCGTCTTCCTCGGCTTCGACCTGAACGACGGGGTGGACCGCGCGGCGCTCGGCCGGATGATGCGGCTGCTCACCGACGACGCCGTCCGGCTCACCCGCGGCGAGCCGGCGCTCGCCGACACCGAGGCCGAACTCGCGGCGCTCCCGGCCAGGTTGACGGTCACCTTCGGGTTCGGCCCGGGCCTGTTCCGGGCCGCCGGGCTCGACGACCGGCGGCCCGCCTCGCTCGAACCGCTGCCCCCGTTCGCCATCGACCGGCTCCAGGACCGGTGGTGCGGCGGCGACCTGCTGATCCAGATCTGCGCCGACGACCCGCTCACCGTGGCGCACGCCCAGCGGATGCTGATCAAGGACGCCCGCACCTTCGCCCGGCTGCGCTGGGCCCAGCGCGGCTTCCGCAACGGGCGCGGCATGCAGGCCGACGCCACCACCCAGCGCAACCTGATGGGCCAGGTCGACGGCACCGTCAACCCGGCGCCCGACAGCGACGTCTTCACCCGTGCGGTGTGGACCGACGCCGGCCCGCAGTGGCTGCGCGGCGGCACCACCCTGGTCCTGCGCCGGATCCGGATGGAGGTGGAGACCTGGGACGTCGCCGACACCAGGGCCAAGGAGTTCTCCGTCGGCCGGACCCTCGGCACCGGCGCCCCGCTCACCGGCACCGCCGAGCACGACGAGCCCGACTACGACGCCAAGGACGCGCTCGGCTTCCCGGTCATCCCGGAGTTCGCGCACATCCGCCGGGCCCACGTGGCCGACCCCGGGCAGCGCATCTTCCGCCGCCCGTACAACTACGACGACGCCCCGGCCGCGGACGGGACCCCCGACACCGGCCTGCTCTTCGCGTCCTTCCAGCGGGACATCGCCGACCAGTTCCTGCCCATCCAGCGCGCCCTCGCCGCCTCCGACCAGCTCAACCAGTGGACCACCCCGATCGGCTCCGCCGTCTTCGCGATCCCCCCGGGCTGCGAGCCCGACGGCTGGATCGGCCGGACCCTGCTCGACTGACACCACCAGGGTCTTCACAACACAGTGCCCCGTCGCCCACTCGGGCGACGGGGCACTACCGATCATGCTGTTCTACTTCACCCGGCCGGTGCCGTCTCCGAACTCGGAGCGTGCGGGTTGATCACGTAGAAGTAGACCACTCCTTTGGCTTCGTTGACGAGGAACTTCCCGGAGAATCCGTCCGAGGTCACGTACTTGTCGAATTCCTCACTGTGCACCCACCCTGTCGGAACGTCCAGAAGCGGGTCGAGGCCCGCCGGATATCCGCTCGGACTGTCCGGTTCCCAATCCTGTTCCTGCGCCAGGACCTCCCGGAGCCGCTTGTCATCCGGCCACGCCAGACCGAAGATCTGCAGATCCGTCGGGCCGATCGCCCGCGAGTCGTCGGACGGCTGCACGAGGGCCCAACGGGCCCGCTCCATACTGCCCAGATTGGGCAGCTGGGCGGAGATCCCCGCCACATCGTCGCGGATCGTCACCGAAGCGGAACTCGCCTTGCGGGCACCGGGCCTCTCCGACCACAGTCCACAGGCGGTCGCGGAGGCGCAGACAGCGACCGTCAGAGCCGCCACCGCACTCCGCCTGGAAGCACTCCTCACCTTCCACCTCCATTACCCAGGTTGACAACCCCCGGGTTCCCACGGGTGAAGGTGACAGTACGAGTGAGGCTGCCATAGGTCATGAAGGTCGTCGCCCAGCCGAGGACGGCCCACCTTCCGTTGGCGGAGTCGGGGGCACCGGTGGCTATATCGTGCTGGTTCTTGTTGAAGTTGTACTTGTCCTGCTCGTTCACGGTGACCTTCATCTGGACCTTGTCACCCTTCACGGTCACTTCGGCATTGACCCATACGTCGTGGTCGCCGACCGTCTTCTGCCAATTCTCGGTGCTCGGCTCCGCTCCAAAGGCTATCCGGTCGCTCGTGATGTTGAACGTTCCGTCCGCCGTTCCCTCCGAGTAGTAGTCGGCCCAAGCGGCAGTACCGACCATGACCCTGTTGACGAACGACCGAATCTTGTCGTCGTCCTCGTACGCCTTCTCGTAGTCGATCTTCCAGTCGTCGCCCGTGCAGTCGAGGTAGTGGAAATATGCTTCGGTCGCATCGTCCAGATCGCAGATCCAGATCATGGAACAACCGTCGGCGGCGTTGGCCTTGGCGGTCCACCAGGCGTAGCTCGCATAATCGCCTGCAGTCGGCTCGGCAGTCGGGTCGTACTTGTAGTAGTCGTCGTAGCGGTCCTGCTCAAGGTACCTGTCGTTCTTATGACCGACGCGGAAGTTCTTGTAACCCGGCTTCTTCGGCGGCTCGTACTTTTCGTAGTGCTTCTTGACCTCTTCCTTGAGCTGCGTCGGGGTCCCGGCCGAGATACCGGTTTCGGCATCCCACGCCATCAGACCGGTGGGGTCGCTCTTGGCGGTCGGGTTGCTTGCGGCGTAGTTGTAGCCACCGAGCTGCTGAGAGTCCGCAGGATCGAACATGGGATCGAGGCTGATGAAGCGGCCGGTGGTCGGGTCGTACTGACGCGCTCCGAGGATGGTCAGACCGACGGCCGCGGAGGTGGGAGCGTTGAGGAACCCTCGGTTGTCGGGCCAGCTGGCGGCGGTGCCTCGCGGGGCGCCGTAGGGAGTGAACTGACGCCAGGTCGGGGTCTGACAGCTTCGGTCGAGGACCAGGCTGGCAGTGCCGTGAGGGTCGGCGATCTCGAACTGGTAGTTGGTCAGGGCACCAGTGCGGACGACGGTACCGCCACCGGGCAGCGGGAGATAGCGGGTGCCGGTGACAACCCCGGTACCGGTGTTGAGCACGTATTGCTGCCCCGGCAGGTACAGGATCGTGCTACCCGGATCCTTCTGGAGCAGGACTTGACCGTCCGCGTCGTAGACGTAGGTGCTGTCGCCGGCCGTGCCGCCCTTGATGGAGGCGAGACGACCCGCGTCGTCCCAAGTGAGCGTCTGGGTACCGCTCGCCGCAGTGACGCGCTTGGTGGTGTTGCCTGCGGTGTCGTATTCGAGGCTCGTTCCACCGGTGGCCGAGGTCAGGGTGTGGGGCTGGTTCTTTCCGTTGCCGTTGTAGCTGTACGTGGTGGTGGTGTCGGCGCTGCCGGTCGTGGAGTGCTCCACCTGGCTGGTGCGGTTGCCGAGGGCGTCGAAGGACCACTCGGTCCAGTAGGCGCCGCCGGTGATGGCATCGCCGACCTGCGCGTGCGCCGTCTTGGTGGGGGTGGCCGCACAGGAGTCGGTGGCGGTCCACGCCTGGGTGAGGCGGTCGAGCTGGTCGTAGCTGTAGCACTGCGTCTCGGAGGTCGCACCGAGACGGGTGGAGACCTGCCGGGTGATGTTGCCGGCCTGGTCGTAGTCGTAGTGCTGGCGGTCGACGTCACTCGGCGCGACCGTGCTGGTACCGCGCTGGACGAACTGGTCGGTCAAGCGCCCGGTGTGAACGTCGTAGGCGTTGGTGATGACGCCGTAGCTGGTGGGGCTGCCGATCTGAGACTGCGTCACCCGGCTGTACGCGTCGTACGCCGTCTCCTGGGTGTACGTGTAGCTGGCGGCGGCCAGGCCGTTCGGCAGGTCATGGGCGGTCTTGTACGAGTGCATCACGGTCTCGGCCGGCAGGCCGTTCCCGTTGGGGTAGGTATCGGTGTAAGGCAGGCCCGTGTTGGCGGTGTAGGTGTGCGTGAACGCATAGGTCTTGCCGCCGAGTGCGCTGCCTTCGACGTCCGGGATCTTGACCGTCTCGCCGAGGGACGCACCGAAGACGTTGAACCCGGCGGACTGGGTCTCGTAGGCGGCTCCATTGGCGTAGGACGTCGATGTGGTGACGTGACCGATCGGATTGTTCATGCCGACCACGGCATTGTTGTCGTTGTCGTACACCCAGGTGGCGGTCCGGGTCGCGCTCGACTGCGCGGCAACCGTCGAAGCGAAGGCGGCAGTCCTGCGGTTCAGGGCGTCATAGGTGTAACTGACGCTCTTCCCACGCGAGTCGGTGGCCTGGACCAGGTTGCCCACGGAGTCGTACTTCAACGTGCTGACGCCCGCGTCGGGGTCGTTCTTGCCGGTGCCCTGGCCGAGCAGGTTGTAGGTGGTGGTCCAGGTCGAACCGTTCGCGGTGACAGTGTTCTGCTTGCCGTGTCCGTCGAAGCCGTAGGTGATCGCCTGACTGGTGCCGCCGCCCAGTGTGTAGTCGCCGCTGAAGGTGTCGGACGGCGCCGTCACGGTGGGGCGCACGGTGTAGTCGCGGATCTCGACGGTGCGACCGAGCGGATCGGTGAGGCTGGACTTGACGGTGCCGCCAGTGGGCGGGACCACCGTGATGCGATCACCGCCGTAGACGGTGGTCGTACTCTCCTGAACCGTCCCATTCTTCAACGCGTCCAGGCGAACCACACGGCCGAGACCGTCGTAGGTGGTGCGCTCCTGGTCAGGAACCAGTTGGTCCAGGGCGTTTGTGGCAAGCGCCATCGCCGGAAGGTTGTCCGGGTCCCAGAATGCCTTGTTCGACTTGGTGACCCAGCCGTGGGAGTCGAAGAACGACTCGGTGATCAGGCGTCCGCCCTGCGGGGTCGGCGCCTGGGTCTGACGGACGCGGCCGAAGGAGTCGTAGACCGTTGTCGAAGTCAGGTAGTCCAGGGCGTCGTTCAGCTTGTCCGTCGTCGCTCCGGAGAGGCCGGTGTTCGACACCGTGTAGCCGTACTTGAAGTTCGCCGGCTGCGACGTCGGGCGCGACTGTGTCCACACGCCCGTGACTCGGCCGAGCCCGTCGTACTGGCTCGTGGTGGTGACGTTGTTCAGGTCGGTGGCCGAGACGGTCAGACCACGAGCTGGCGCCAGCGTCATCGTGGCGGTTTGGTTCTTGGCGTTGGTGACTTTGGTACCGGTGGTCAGACCGACGCTGTTGAGCGTGTACGTCGTCGTAGCGACGTTGCCGTTCGCGTCCTTGATCACGAGTGGGCGTCCGTACTTGTCGTACGTAGTGCGCGCACCGGTCTGCCAAATGTAGGCGCCTCCGGTGTAGTCGGAGGCGGTCTGCAGCATGGTGACGTTACCGGCGGTGGGCGGGGTGGTTTGCGGAAAGGCGGTTCCGAACTGCGGGTCGTCGTAGAACGTCCGAGTCGCGGACTGCACCTGCGCGGGCCGGTTGACCGTGGCGGGCGCGGTCAGCGTGTTGTAGCCGGCCGGAGCCGAGGCGACACTGCCCTCGATGAAGCCACCGCAGGCCACCGACACCGTTTCCTGTGAGGCCAGCAGGCCCACCAGGTTCAGGGCGGTGTTCGCGGGGGCGTAGGTGTAGGTAGTGCACTGGTCGTAGGCCGGGTCGGCCGGCACGGTGTGCGAGTAGGTCGCCTTGAGCTGCCCGAAGTAGGCGTCCGCTTTGTCCGAGACATAGCTGCGGTTCGTCTCGCTCACCCGCCAGGAGGCGGGCTGGACGGACGTCACAGCCTGACGGCTGTAGCTCTCGGTCTCCTTCACCATCGTGGCCGTGAGGGCGGGCAGGCCGGCACGGTCGCGAGTCGCGGTGGCGGCAGACACCCAGTACGAGGTGATGGCCAGATTGTCGACCGCACCGCCGTCGCCCTTGAACACGGTGCTCTCGAGCACCATGCCCGACAGCGGACCGGTGTCGGGGTGGGCGGCACCCTGGGAGTCGGCCAGGGAGACGGACCGGGTGGAGGTGGGCGACAGCCAGTCGCCGTCCATGCCGCGGTAGTAGCTGGTCTTCTGCTTGGTCCGGCTGTCGGTGAGGCCGTTGCCCACCCGGACGGTCACGTCGGCGTAGCCACGGAACTGCCCCCAGGTCCGGTACTTGGCCTGCACGACCTCGTTGTCGTCGTAGTGCCAGGCCGCGCCACCGCCGTACTCGTAGGAGGTGACCTTGACGGCTGCCTGGCCGGTCTGGTCGGTCTCCCGGACCTCGGTGACGGCGTACTTTCGGAACCAGTCCATGACCGGGGCCGTGTAGAACTGCGGTGTCCAGCTCACGGGGTAGCAGGAGTTGGTGTTGGTGGCGGCATTCGCCGAGGCCACGTAGGCAGCGGTGCACTGGTTCGGCAGGCCGTAGCTGACACCGATCAGCCCGCCGAGTTCGGTGGTGATCGAGGTCAGCCGGTAGCGGTACATCCCGGGGAAGTTGGTGGTGTCCACCCGGTTCTGCATGGTGGTGCCGCCGAAGACCACGGGCGGCAACGGGGGAACCGAGCTCGGTCCACCGGCCGTGGTGTCGCTGCCGGTGCGGGTGATGGAGGCCAGCCACAGGGTCGGCGAGGTGCCGTCTCCCGTGGGCGGCTCGGTCTGCGCCAGGTCGTAGGTGTCGACAGTTTCGTACTTCGATGTCGCCGTCGAGTACTGCTTGGTGACGATCTGCTTTAGACGGACGGTGGAGAAGAACGACGGGGACTGCGAGGTACAGGTCGCACCGCTGTTGCAGACCAGGTCGAACGGCACGTCCGGGTACTGCGTACCGGCGTTCGAGGACGAGATCGGGTCACAGGTGGCAGCCACGCAGCGGGAGCCGGTGAGGAAGTGCACCTGGTTCGGGACGGTGCCGAACGCGCCGTTGTCCAGGAAGCCGTAGTCGATGCGGGACAGGTAGGAGTCACGGACGTACTTGGTGTTCGACGCGCCCTTGTTCTGTCCGTAGAAGTTGGTGTCCTGGGTGTACCAGTAGGACATGGCCTGGCCGCGGACATCCCGGACGTAGTCCAGGTGCCACTTGTAAGCCATGGTGCAGACCGAGGAGTTGAACCCGGCGGCGTTGTAGCACGGGTCGCCCGGGTGCGAGGAGTAGACCGGCGTCGAATCGACCGAGTTGGTGACCGGCTTGCCGGAGCTCCAGCCGGGCAGCTGGTTGCGCCCGAAGTAGTACACCGTGCCGGAGCGGTCGGTGACCGTCCAGTAGTCGGTGTTGTAGGTGCCGGTGCCGTTGTTGGAATCGGTGACGCGGGCGATCACCTCGCCGTTGTCGTTCTGGGGCTTCCAGGTGTTCTTGCCGGAATCCCAGACCAGCGCCGCCGACGAGCCGTTCAGCGACAGGGTCAGGATCGGCCCCGCATAGCACCGGTCGTTGGTCTCGGAGGGGGAAGCGGTACCTTCCGGCTTGTCGGCACAGGAGGTGAAGGTCTGCTCGATGAAGGAGTCCGGGGTCGACCAGCCGTCGCCCACCCAGGACGCCTGCGCCTGGGTGGACGCGGTCTTGCCGTCCACTGAGGCCGAGTCGTAGCTGAGCCCGACACTGGGTGCCAAGGTGGAGGTGGCCCCCGGGGTCTGGACCGGATACCCATAGGTGAACGAGCCACCGGAGCTGCCGCCCGTCCACGAGCCCGACGGCGACAGCGAGGATGCCGCGTAGTTGCCCGCCGGGCTGCCGCCCTGGTCACCGGAGTTGGTGGTGGCGAGGACCTGAATACCTGACGTTCGGGCCGTCGAGGCACCACGAGCGATCGACGGACTCCCGAGTTCCACCTCTGCCGACAGGCTGAACGCCTTGGTGTCCAGCTGGGTCGGAAGTGGGGTCTGCACGCGGCAGGAAGCGATCTCGGGTGTGGTCAGTGCACAGGCCGGGAGGGTGACCAGGCGGAGGCGGGAAGCATAGTTACCGCCGTAGACTTCGGCGAAGGCCGAGTAGTCGACACCAACCCGTACCTTGCCCTCGGTGTCGGCGTCGGAGGACGGGGCGACGGTGAAAACCACCCCGGAAATCCCGAGCGCGGCCGACTTCTGGTGGTCAAGCACCGTCACGCCGATGTCCGACGGCCCGGTATACGGTCCGCTGTCGGGCTCTACGGCCTGCAGCCAGATCGGCGTGCCGTCGGCAGTCTTCCTGGCGCCGTCGGCCTTGCCCGAGGGCGCGGCCAAATGGGCATCGACCTTGGCCGCCTTGGGCCAGGTGGTCCCGTGCGGGGTGAAGGTGCGCCGGGTCTCGCCGACCTGCTGCGCGACCTTGGGCTTGAAGTCCTTGACGCCCTTCACAGCCCCGGCGGACGGCGTACTCGGCTTCCACGGCTGAGGCTGGTCCGCGGCCTGCGCCGGAGCCGTGATCAGTCCGGCGACCAGTGCGGCCGCCGAGATCCTTCCGACCCATCGCCAGGAAGGTCGTTGACGCTCCATCAATTTTCTTTCGGGTATTTCGTCCTGGAGCTTTGCTCTGCGAAGCATGGGCTGGCTCACGCCTTCGTGGTCGGCTGCACGCGGGCAGCACTGATTACCCGGCGTCATGATCATCGCCGGATTCGGCGATGACTATGGCAAGAGCGGCCACCCCTCGTCACGAGCCCCTCCCTGCTCGAAGAATCGTTTTTGCGCACTCTTTACCTCGTGCGCGGATGACATACCTGGGCAAAGTGTCGACAAGTCATCCAATCCGTTGTGACTGATCGTCAGGGCGCTTGGTGCTCAAGGTTTACGCTGTGCGACCCTCCTGCCCGATGTCGGCAGCTGCCGACATCCACCCCGATGAACGAAAGGACAGGGGCCACTCTCGTGCCACCTTCCACCTCAAGACGCGCATTCGCCGCAGCGCTGGGCGCGACACTGACCGCATTGACATTCACCTCAGCGATACCGGCGCAGGCGAGCACCGCGACTTCGCCGCCGCCGTCGCCCTCCGGCCAGGCTGTCGCTCCGCTGACGGCCGATCAGGCGTCCTCGAAGGCCCGGACCTCCGGGAAGGCCGTCGTGGTGCAGGGCTCGACCACGCCGACCGCTCAGTTGACCGCCAACCCGGACGGCAGTTTCACTCTGGAGCAGTCCGTCACCCCGGTGCGCACGTACCGGGACGGCGGTTGGAAGTCGTTGGACGCCACTCTGGTGAAGCGCCCGGACGGTTCGATCGCGCCGAAGGTCAGCAGCAGTGACCTCACGTTGTCCGGTGGCGGCGCGGGCCCGCTGGCGGAGATGAAGAGCGGCAACCGTTCGCTGTCGCTGTCCCTGCCGGCCTCGCTGGTGAAGAACCTGCCGAGCCCTGTGCTGGACGGCCCGACCGCCACCTACAGCCTGCTGGCCGGCATCGACCTGAAGGTCACCGCCGACGCGCAGGGCGGCTTCTCCGAGGTCCTGATCGTCAAGGACGCGGCCGCGGCCGCCAATCCGGCGCTGAAGAAACTCGCCTTCACCACCCGGACCACCGGCGTCGACCTGGGTGTCGACGAGGGCGGCAACATCACGGCCAAGGACAAGCACGGCAAGGTCGCGTTCTCCGCGCCCGCGCCCGTCCGCGGCGTCTGGGACTCGGCGGTCGACGCCTCGGCACCGACCGTCACCGACCCGACGAACGGCAAGGTACTGGACGCCCGCAGCGGCAGCCCGGCCCGCTCCGGGGCCACCGGTCCCGGTGCCGCCGCCCACACCGCGCCGCTGAAGGCCGAATACGCGTCGGGGACCATCACGCTCACCCCCGACCCGGCGCTCCTGTCAGGTCAGGGCACTGTCTGGCCGCTCTATCTGGACCCGACCTTCACGCCCGATCCCCCCAGCCAGGGCGGCTCCGCGCTCGGCTGGACGTACGTCAGCTCCGCGTTCCCGACCACCAGTTACTGGAACACGAAGGACGACACGGGTCTGCGGGTCGGCTACAACAACTGGGAGTCGCCCTACTACGTCGGCCGGACCTTCGCGCGAATGTCGGTGCCCAACAGCATCTACGGCGCACGGATCAGGTCGTCCACGTTCTACGCCACCGAGACCTGGTCGCCGTCCTGCGACGCCAGCGAGGTGGAGCTGTGGCAGACCGACGCCATCTCCTCCTCGACGACCTGGAACAAGCAGCCCGGCTGGACCGCCAAGAGCGCGACCAAGAACGTCGCCAACGGCTACAGCAGCAAGTGCCCCGCCGCCTCGATCGGTTTCGACACCACCTCCGTGATGCAGAACGCGGCCAACGGCAACTGGGGTGACATCACCCTGGGTCTGCGCGCCACCAACGAGTCGGACGGCAACAGCTGGAAGAAGTTCCAGCCCAGCTCGATGCGCATGTCGACGACGTACAACCACGTCCCGAACACCCCCAGCACGCTGACCACTTCGCCGGCCACCTCCTGCACCGCGGCCACCCCGACCGTGGTCGGCAACGGCGACGTGGTGCTGCGGGCAGCGGTGTCCGACCCCGACAACGGCCTCCTCGGCGTCGCCTTCCGACTGGTCAAGACGTCCACCGGAGCCGTCGTGGCGTCGTCCACCGTCGACAACATGACGGCCGACTCGGGAACCACGGCCCAACTCCAGGTCGGCAGGCAGACGTTGGTGAACGCCTCGGGCGGCGCGGCGACGACCTTCTCCTGGAACGTCACCCTCAGCGACGGCATGGACAACAGCGGCACCAGCGCGACCTGCCGGTTCACGTTCGACCCGACGTCTCCGGGCAAGCCGACCGCGGACGTCGGCCCCGGCCCGTTCAAGGTCGGCGACCCGACGCAGGTGAGGATCTCCGCCAACCCGGTGGGAACGGCGCCCGCCAGCTACACCTACCAGCTCAACGGTGCCGCGCCCAGCACGGTCCCCGCCGCGGCCGGCAGTGCGACCGTCACCATCAAGCCGACCCGCGCGCACAACGTGCTGACCGTCACCGCGCTCTCGGCCGGCGGCAACCCCAGCGGTGACAGCGAGGTCGTCGAGCTCAACGCGGTTCCCGCCGCGACCGCTCCGGAGAACGACCTCACCGGCGACGGCCTGCCCGACCTCGTCGCGGTCGGCGGCAAGTCCGCGCTGCCCGCCGGCCTCTGGCTCGCCGGCGGCTCCACCGACAAGTCGCTGAACACCGCCGCCGACAACCTCGGCTCCAAGGGCGTCTCCGGCTCCAACCCGTCCCCGGCGGACTGGACCGGCACCCAGGCCGTCGTCGGCCACTTCCGCTCCGGCGGCGGCTTCAACGACGTCCTGCAGTACAACCCGACCACCGGCGCCGGCACGGTCCTCTACGGCAACGGCGACGGCTCCGCCCTCTCCCCCTACGACAGCAACAACGTCCCCTCCGTCGCCTTCACCTCGCCCGCCACCAGCGCCAAGGCCACCTGGATCGCCAACGCCGGGCAGCTCTACACCATCGCGGCCCAGGGCGAGCCGAACCCGTTCCCCTCGCTGCTGAGCATCCTCGACGGCTCGCTGTACCTGCAGCCGACCACCGCGATGTCCGGCGGCTTCTTCCCCGCCGAGGTCGACCTCTCCGACACCAACCCGACCGGCAGCGGCACCTGGGCCGGCTGGACGATCGTCACCGCGCTCGGCACCGACGGCATGCCGGGGATGTTCGCCCGCTCCGACAACGGCGGCCAGCTGTACTACTACAGCTCGGCGAACCTGCTGGCCATGACCCTCGGCAACACCGCGACCCCGGTCCTGGTCGCCTCCACCGGCTGGACCAAGGCCGCCAAGCCGACCCTGCAGGCTGCGGACATCGACCGCAACGGCACCCTCGACCTCTGGTCGGTGGACGCCAACGGCGCCGCCTCCGCGAACCTGTTCAACGGCACCACGATCAGCGGCCGGCCCGCCCAGACTCTGGTCACCGCCACCCACAGCTGGGCGCTGAACGACAACGCCACCGAGGGCGCGGCCGTCACCACCGCCGCCGACCGCACCGGCACCCTGAACCTCACCGGTCAGGCCGGCGCGACCTGGAGCAGCAAGGACCTGTTCAACCCCGACGTCCACCTCAACGGCACCTCCAGCGGTGTCCTGAGCACCACCGCACCGGCCCTGGACGTGGCGAAGAGCTTCACCGTCTCGGTGTGGGCCAAGCCGGACGCCGAGGGCGGCGTGCTGCTCTCGCAGGACGGCAACAGCACCTCCGGGTTCACGCTCTTCCCCGACAGCACGACCCATCAGTGGACGTTCTGCATGGCGAAGGCCGACAGCGGCTGGTCGTTCGACTGCGTGCACCCCGGCGGCGCCCCCATCCGGACCGGTACCTGGACGCACCTGACCGCGACCTACAACAGCACCACCGGCACGATGGCGCTGTACGTCAACGGCATCGTGGTCGACTCGACCGCCCACACCGCCGTTCCGGGATTCACCAAGGGCTTCCGGGTCGGCGATTTCCTCAACGGCGGCACCCGCCAGGGCTTCTACAAGGGCGCCGTCTCCAACGTCCAGACCTGGGCCGGCACCGCGCTGACGCCCAGCCAGGCAGCCCTGCTGTCCGGCACCCCCGGGTACGTGCTGTTCCCGAGCGACGACACCAACTACCCCAGCGGCACCGCCTGGGCCGCGGGCAACGCCCGGATGCGCTTCGACGGCGGCCGGCTCGTCATCAGCAGCCCCGGCTACGGCACCTGGACGAAGGGGAACAGCGGTCAGGCCAACGCCGTGCTGACCCTGCAGGCCGACGGCAACCTGGTCGCCTACCCGCAGGCGGCCCACACCGACGGCACCGCCCTGTGGGCCAGCGGAACGGACACGACGGGCAACGTCATGTTCTTCCAGCCCGACGGCAACCTGGTCATCTACAAGGCGGACGGCACCGCGATCTGGTCCTCCGGGTCGTTCAACTACGGCCGCCACTCCGCCGGCACCGAATCCGGCGGCGACGGCAAGCTCCGCTGGGGCGACTTCAACGGCGACGGCCTGATGGACGCGATCACCGTCGCCGACAACGGCGCGGTCAGCGTCAAGCTGAACAACGGCGGCGACGGCCACGGCGGCTGGAGCGACCTCGGCCAGGTCGCCGTCGGCATGACCAGCGACCGGGCCAAGGTCCGCTTCGCGGACTGGGACGGCGACGGCAAGGTGGACTACCTGTACTTCACCTCCAACAGCGCGGTCAGCGTCTTCCTGAACCGGGGCGGCGACGTCGTCGGCAACGGCGGCTGGCAGGGCATCGGCCAGATCACCACCGGCAGTGCGGACTACGCGCACGTGCGGTTCGCCGACTGGGACGGCGACGGCAAGGCCGACTACGTCATGTTCAGCGACAGCGGCGCGCTCAGCGTCTACCTGAACCGGGGCGGCGACACCGTCAGCAGCGGCGGCTGGAGCGGTCTCGGCCAGGTCGCGTTGGGCGTCACCAACGACCGCAGCCGCGTCCGGTTCGCGGACATCGACGGCGACGGCAAGGCCGACTACAACATCATCAACCCCGACGCCGCCGTCACCACCTACATCAACCAGGGCGGCGACGGCCACGGCGGCTGGTACCTGCGCCCGAAGATCATCACCGGAACGACCGGCAACCAGAACCTGGTGAACTTCGCCGACATCAACGGCGACAATCAGATGGACTACCTGGTCACCAACGGCGCCACCACGGCACGACTCTCCAACGGCGGCGACGACCTCGCCACCCCCGGCTGGATCGACTGGGGCCAGATCCTCGGCACCGTCTGATCGGCAGAGCGCCATCGCGTAGCAGGAACATCTCCGCCCCGTCCGACAGTCGCCTACTGCGGGACGGGGCGGAGGTGCTTGCGCTCCGGGGCCGTCAGCCCTTGCGCTGGATGCGGTCGCGGTTCGGGCGGGTGTCGTGGTTCAGGCCGTCGTCGACGATGACGATCTTCGGGACGATCCGGGTCTCCGCCTCCGGCTCGGCCTTCGGCGCGGCCTCCGCCGTCGGCGGGGTGGCGGGCTTCGGGGGCAGCGGGTCCTTGGCGAAGCTGGCGGGCTTCGGCGGCGCGGCCGGGGGCTCGACCACGGTCGGGGTGTAGGGCTTGCGCGGGTCGGCGGCCTTGGGCGCGGCGTCGGCGGGCTCGTCCTTGACCCGGCCGAGCACGGCGGTCGGCCGCTCGGCCGGCCCGGTCTGCTCCGCGGCCGGCTTCTCGACCACGGGCTTGGCGGCGGTGGCGGTCGCGGTGGCCGGGCCGGCGGGCGCCTTGCTGAGGTCGGCCTTCTTCGCGGCGCCCGCGGCGGGCTTGTCGTCCTCGTCCTCGATCGCGCCGACGGCGGCGCCGGTGAGCGAGGCCAGGGTGCCCTTGATGTGGTCGAGGTGGGTCTGCACCTTGTCGAGCCGCTTGGTGAAGTCGGCCTGCTCGCGCTCGCTGGCGAGCTTGATCCGGGCGGCCTTCTCCTTGGCGGCGGCGAGCTCGGCGTCGGCCTTGACCTGGGCCTGGGTGTCGAGCCGGCGGGCCTCGGAGAGCATCGCCTCGCGGTGCTTCTCGGCGTCCTTGACCTTGGCCTCGGCGGCGGCGGTGATCTTCGCGACGGCGGCGTCGGCCTCGGCCTCGGCGGCGGCGAACTCCTCGTCGGCCTTGCGGCGGCGCTCGGCGAGGGTGACCTCGGACTGCTCGGAGGCGTCGGCGGCGGCGACCCGGACGCGGGCGGCGTGGCCGGTCGCGGCGTGGACGACGGCGCGGGCCTCGGCGTCGGCCTGGGCGCGGATCCGCTCGGCCTCGGCGCGGCTGCGCTCGTCGGTGCTGCGGGCGAACCGGTCGGCGTCCTCGCGCTGCTTGGCGGCGTACTCCTTGGCGGCCTTGGCGGCGGCCTCGCCGGCCTCGTGGGCGCCGTCCCGGGCGTCCTCGCCGGCGCGCTTGGCCTTGGTGTGGATCGCCTCGGCCTCGTTCTGCGCGATCCGCAGCAGGATCAGGGCCTGCTCGCTGAGTTCGGAGTAGTCGGGGTCGGGGGCGTCCTCGGCGGTCTGCCGGATGTCGGCGAGGCGCTTCTCCATCTCCCGCAGGCCGGAGCCGAGCACGCTGAGGCGCTCCCAGGCCTCGTCCCGTTCGCGGCTGAGCGCGGTGACGGCCGCCTCGACCTGTTCGGGCGCGTAGCCGCGCCGGGAGACGGTGAAGCCGTACTGGGACACGGCGTCGCTCATTCGGCTGTTCTCCTCGTGCTCGCGGGCTGCGCAGCCCCGCCGGGTGCGTGGTTCGGTGGGACGGAGGCTCCGTCCCATTGACCTATTTTGCGCAGATACGAACGCAAACCAAACAGGCCGCCGCCGCGCGGCCGGACGAACCGGCCGCGCGACAGGCCCTAAAGCAGGCCGTCCCACAGCTGTTCGACCAGGACGGCCCACCAGCTTTCGGGAGTGTGCACGGCGGCCGGATCGGCCGCCATCAGCTGGGCCTGGAAGTCGGTGGTCCAGCGGCCGGCCTGCTCGGGCGTGAGGCCGTGCCGCAGGTGCCACATCCGGGCCAGCACGGCCAGGCAGCGGACGAACTCCGGGACGCCGGTGTTGACGAACCGCGGCGGCTCGGCCGGGTTCTCGATGTCCACGGCGACCACCGCGGCGGTGCCGTACTGGACGCACAGCTGCCGGCCGTAGTCGTTGCCGAGCACCAGGTAGCCGCCGAAGTCCGGGCCGGGCGGCAGGCCGCGCTCGGCGGCCAGCTCGGCCAGCGTCGGGATCGGGCGGCCCTCCTGGGCCTGCGCCCAGAAGAACGGCGGGAACTCGCGCGGCAGGCCGACCCACATCAGGGTCTGCGCGACCGCGTCCGGCACGCCCTGCCGGGACACCGCGCGCTGCTCGAACCGGAACATGCCGGGCCCGAACAGCTGGCCCAGTTCGGCGGCCAGCTGCTGCGGCACCAGCGGCGGCAGCGGCGGCACCGAGCCGGGCGGCGGCAGCGGCACCCGGTGGGTGCGGGCGCGCTGCGGCGCGGACACCAGCTGGTGCAGCTGCTCGACGTGCTCGTTCAGCACCGCCATGCCGGCCTGCCGGGCGGCGGTGTCCCGGCCGTACGGGGCGGTGTGGCTGATCCGGGCGTTCGGCCAGGACGCCTTCACCATCCGGGCGCAGTAGCCGCCGGGCAGGTCGCACAGCTCCAGCTCGGTGTGCACCTCCAGCACCTGGTCGGCGGGCACGCCGATCCGGCGCAGCTCCTGCAGCGCCTTCCACTCCGGGTGCGGGGTGCCGGGCTCGGAGGTCATCACCAGGCTGCGCTCGGAGCCGTCGGGCGCCCGGTAGTTGACCACGGCGGTGGTGCCGGGGCCGATGGTCGGCACACCGGGCGGCGGCACCGGCGCGGCGGGCGCGGGGCCGGGGCCGGGCGGGAAACCCGGGCCGGGCGGCGGCACCGGCGCACCGGGGAACGGCTGCGGCGGCATGCCCTGCGGCGGGCCGGGGAACGGCGGCGGGGCCTGGAACGGGGCGCCCTGCTGCGGCCCGGGCGGGAACGGCGGCGTCATCGGGCCACCGGTCGGCGGCAGCTCGATCGCCGGGGCCAGCTGGGTCGCCTGGTACGCGACCGCGGCCGCCTCGGGCGCCGGGGCGGCGGGCGGCGCGGCGGGCGCACCGGCTCCGTCGCCGCGCAGCCCGTCGGGCGCGGGCGGCGGCGGGGCGCCGGGGCCGCCACGGCCGCCGGGGCCCTGCGCGGGGCCGCCGGTGGGCGGCAGCAGCTCGTTCGGCGGGGGCGGCGGGGGCGCGGTCGGACCGGACCGGCCGAGCTGCACGCCCTGCGCGGGGCCGCCGCTCGACGGCAGCAGGTCGTTGGGCGGGGGCGGCGGGGGCGCGGTCGGGCCCGAGCGGCCGAGCGGCACGCCCTGCGGGGGTGTGCCGGGCGCACCGGGGAGCCCCATCAGCCCGGGCGGGCCGTCGGTGGCCAGCATGGTCGGCGCGTAGTCGATCGACGGCGCGTTCGGCGCAACGGGCGTGCCGGGCACCGGAGTCGCCGGCCCGCCGAGCGGGAACGGCGGCGTCGCCCCGACCGGTGGCGGCATCTCCGGCGGCACGGGCACACCCGGGCCGGGGGTGGCCGGGCCGCCCGCCGGGAACGGCTGCGCGCCGGGCACGGGCACGCCGGGCGCCGGGGTCGCCGGACCGCCTGCCGGGAACGGCTGCGCGCCGGGGGCCAGCACCGTCGCGGCCTCCGCCCCGGCCGGCGGGGGCGGCAGCGGCGCACCGGGGATCGGCGTGCCGGTCGGCGTGTAGTAGCTGGGGCCCTCCTCGCCCGGCCCGGCCGCCGACGGCACGGGCGCGGCAACAGGCGCGGGCGCAGCCGACGGCACCGGCGCGGGCGCAGAGACCGGAGCAGGCGCGGGCGCGCCCAGCTGCGCGTTCTCGGCGGCCATCGCGGCCGCACCGGCGTCCTGCAGCCACTGCGGCGGGCTGAGCAGGAAGGACGTCGCCTCGACCGCCCCGCGCACCGGCTTGGCGGCGCCGGCCGGGTTGGCCTCGGCGGGGGTCCCGTACAGCTCCTCGAACTGCCGGACCACCTCGTTGATCGGCAGCGGCGGCCAGAGCATGCTGGCACCGCTGTCGCGGGCGATCACCAGCCGCGGCGAGGTGCCCGTCCCGCCCTCGTGCTCGCTGCCGTCCACCGGCCAGCAGACGTAGCCGAGGTCGAACTCCCGGACCCGCACCTCGCGTTGGAGCGAGCGCGGCACGCCGGCGTTGATCCAGTCCTCGGCGGTCTCCTGCGCCTGCGCGTACGTGGTCACCACGTCTCGTCCCACCCCTGTCGTTCGGTCAGTTCACCGGGACGGCGCGCGCGAAGCCGCCGTCCACCATGAGTTCGGCGACGGTCTCCAGCTCCGGGGGGCTGCCCGCGAGCCGCAGCAGGAAGGCGTCGAAGCTGTCGCCGCAGGGCAGCAGCAGCCGGGCCACCCGCTGCTCCGCAGGCTCGTCCCCGCCCTGGTCGCGGGCGTCGTCGTAGGGCAGGAACCAGACCGAGCCGGTCTGCTCGCCGCGGACCTTGATCGCGAGCAGGCCGCCCTGCTGGTAGGCGATCGCCAGGTAGTCCTTGGTCAGGTGGTCGCGCAGGCACTTGTTGGCGTACACCAGGTCCTGGGTGCCGTACTCCTCGGAGAGGGTCAGGAACGGCTGGTCGACCAGCAGGCCGAGGTCGACGTCCAGCGCGGCGGAGGCCGGGACGCGGCCGCCGGCCAGCTTCAGGAAGTCGCGGTAGACGGGGGGCAGCGGGTGGCCCAGGCGCTGTTCGGCGCGCTGCACCAGGTCCTCGGTGACGGTCAGCGGGTCGCCGCCGTCCTTCGCCAGCGGGAAGTGCACGGGGCGGCGCTCCTGCAACGGGCGGGTGCCGCGCCGGGCGTGGTCGGCGGTGGAGATCGCCAGGCCGCCGTGGTGCCGCAGCAGGGCCTTCACCTCGACCGGGATCAGCTCCATCCGCCGCCAGCCCGCCGGGGCACGGCCGACCACGTGGTGCCACGTCCAGCCGGGCGGGGTGGCGACCGCCGTCTCCAGGTCGGCCCACAGCTCGTGGCCCTGGGTGTACAGCGCGGCGTTCGCCGACACGTAGTCGGTGAGCCGCAGCTCGTCCACGCCGAAGCCCTGCGGCGGGTCGGCGACCTCGGCGGCGGCGACCGCGTACGGCGAGAAGTCCGGGTACCCGTGCTCGTCGACGCGAACGCCCCGGGGGTGCCGCTCGGCCCGGACCGGGTCCGGGAACTGCACCACCTGGCCCGCGTACGCCGCGTTGGGCACGGCGGCGGTGCCGGGCCGACCTGTCGTCATCTGGGGTCCCCCACAGCAGAAGCCGAAATCCTCGGGGACCAGCGTAGGGCAACGACCGGCGACGTTCAGGGGCACGGGGGTACCCGACCGACCCCCGTCCGGCCGGGTACCGACACCGCGTCAGCGGCGGCGCACCGCCGCGGCCAGCGCCTCCGCCACCCGCACCTGCTGCCCCTCGGTGAGCTGCGGGAACAGCGGCAGCGTGAGCAGCTGCCCCGCCGCGCGCTCGGTGACCGGGAACGCCCCTTCCGCGTGGCCGAGTTGGCGGAACGCGGGCTGCAGGTGCACCGGCACCGGGTAGTGCACGCCCGCGCCGATCCCCGCCTCCTGCAGGCGCTCCAGCACCCCGTCCCGGTCGCGCTCCACCCGCACCGCGTACAGGTGCCACACGTGCTCGTTGCCCGGCAGGGTGCGCGGCAGCGTCACACCCTCCAGCCCGCCCAGCAGCTTGTCGTACCGCTCGGCCGCCGCCCGCCGCGCCTCGTTCCAGGCCGGCAGCCGCCGCAGCTTGCTGCGCAGCACCACCGCCTGCAGGGCGTCCATCCGCGAGTTGAACCCGAACCGCTCGTGCACGTACTTCTTCGCCGACCCGTGGTCGCCGATCAGCCGCACCGCCGCCGCGATCCCGGCGTCGTCCGTCACCACCGCCCCCGCGTCGCCGTACGCCCCCAGGTTCTTCCCCGGGTAGAAGCTCGTCGCCGAGACCCGCCCCCAACTCCCCGACACCCGCCCGTGCCGTGCCGCTCCCTGCGACTGCGCCCCGTCCTCCACCACGGGCACGCCGTCGGCGGCCGCCAACACCTGTTCCATCGGCGCGAGTTGACCGTTCAGGTGCACCGGCAGCACCGCGACGGCGCCCTTCGCCCGGTCCGCCACCTGCTCCACATCGATCAGCAGGCACTCCTCGTCCACATCCACCAGCACCGGCCGCAGCCCCGCCCGCACCACGGCCTCCGCCGTCGCCACGAACGTGTTCGCCGGCAGCACCACACCGCCCCCGGGCTCCAACTCCAGCGCCCTGAGCGCCATTTCGAGCGCGTCCGTGCCGTTCGCCGTCCCGACGGCGTGCCCCACCCCGCAGAACGCCGCGAACTCCTCCTCGAACGCGGCCACCTCCGGGCCCTTGACGAAGGCCCCACTCGCCAACACCGCCTCGAAGCCCACCCGAACCTCGTCGGCGATCTCCGCATGCGCGGCATGCAGATCGACCAAAGGAATGTCACTCACGTTGACCTAGCCTCCAAGTAAAGGGGGGGCGAAACCGGGGGCGCGGAAAGGCTGCGAAACCGGGGGCGCGGGGAACTGCGCGAAGCGGAAGGAACTCGTCGGAAAGATCGCGTCGCAGAGAACGACCTGCACGTGCGGGCGCCACGACCACTCAGAGCGCTCCCTTCAACGCCCCCACCACCCGCACCTGCTCCCCCTCGCTCAACGAGTGATACAGCGGCAGGATCAACGTCCGCGAAGTCAGCAACTCCGTCACCGGCAGCGGAACCCGCGCAGACCCCTTGTACGGAGCCTCCAGGTGCGCCGCCATGATCCCCCGCCGCGCCGAGACCCCCTCCGCCGCCAGCGCGGCGAGCACGTCCCCGCGCTCCGGCGCCCCCTCCGGCAGCAGCACCCACAGCGACTGGAAGTTGGACGTCCCGTGCGCCGGGTCCGCGACCACCCGCCCGCCGAGCTCCTCGCCCAGCAACTCCCGGTACCGTGCGGTGAGTTCGCGCCGCCGGGCGACCATCGCCGGCAGCTTCCCGAGCTGCACCAGCCCGATCGCCGCCTGCACGTCCGTCATCCGGTGGTTGAACCCGATCTCGTCGTACGTCTCCAGCACGGCCGCCCCGCCCGCCCCGGCGTGCCGGTCGGCGGCCGAGACGCTCATGCCGTGCTCCCGCAACCGCCGCAGCCGGGCGGCGAGTTCGCCGTCCTGGCAGGTGACCATGCCGCCCTCGCCGGTGGTGAGCAGCTTGCGCGGGTGGAAGGAGTACGCCGCGATGTCCGCCCCGGCGCCGGCCGGGCGGCCGCGGTAGACGGAGCCGGCGGCGCACGCGGCGTCCTCGACGACGGCGATGCCGAGCGGCCCGGCCAGTTCCTTGACGGCGTCCAGGTCGACGGGGACGCCGCCCTGGTCGACGGCGATCACCGCGCGGGTGCGGCCGGTGAACAGCGGGGCGACGGTCTCGGGGGTGAGGTTGCCGGTGGCCGGGTCGACGTCCGCGAAGACGGGGGTCGCTCCGACGTAGGTGACGGCGTTGGCGGTGGCGATGAAGGAGAACGACGGGACGACGACCTCGTCCCCGGGGCCGACGCCGGCGCCGAGCAGCGCCAGGTGCAGGGCGGTGGTGCACGAGGAGACCGCGACGGCGTGCGGCACGCCGACGGCCTGCGCGAACGCCCGCTCGAACGCGGCGACCCGGGGGCCCTGCGCGACCCACCCGGAACGGACGGCCTCCGCCGCTGCCTCGGCCTCTTCCTCGCCGAGCCACGGGATCATGACGGGGATGGTGGACATGGGTTGAGCTCCTTCGCTAGGTCGCGCCCACGTGCGGGTCACTCGTCCTGCCGCGCTCCGTCCGACGTCACGCGCCGGTGGCGTCCTGCCACCACGCGACGAGCTTGCGCAGCCCGTCCGTCAGGCCCAGCTCCGGCTTCCAGCCCAGGTCCCGTTCGGCCGCGGAGATGTCCGCGAGCCGCCGGACCACGCCGCCGGCGGTGTCCCGCGCGGGGCCGTGCTCCACGTGGAGGTCCGAGTCCATCGCCTCCAGCAGGGCGTCGGCGAGCCCGCGCAGCGACACCTCGGTGCCGGAGGCGATGTTGTAGACCCGGTCCGTGACGGGCGCGGCCGCGGCGAGCAGGTTGGCCCGCGCGATGTCCTCGGTGTAGACGAAGTCCATGGTCTGGGCGCCGTCCCCGAAGATCAGCGGCGGCTGCCCGGCGGCGATGCGCTCCATCCAGCGGATGAAGACCTCGGTGTACCGCCCGTGCACGTCCATCCGGGGCCCGTACACGTTGAAGTACCGCAGCGCGACGTAGTCCAGGCCGTACATGGCGTGGAAGCTCCGCAGCAGCCCCTCGTTGAAGACCTTGGCGGCCCCGTACAGGGTGTCGTTGTGGTACGGGTGCTGGCTCTCCGGCGTCGGGAAGACGTCGGCCAGCCCGTAGACCGAGGCCGTGGAGGAGGCGATCACCTTCCGCACGCCGGTCTCGGCGGCGGCCTCCACCACGTCGAACGTCCCGTCCACCATGATCTCCAGCGCGAGCCGGGGTTCGGCGGCGCACTGGGTGATCCGGATCGCGGCGAGGTGGAACAGCGCGTCGGCGCCGGGCGCGAGGAGTTCGCGCAGCAGCGCCCGGTCGCGGATGTCGCCGTCGACGATCCTCAGCTGCCCGGGCGCGGCCAGCTCCCGCGCGCGGGCCAGGTTCTCGACCCGCCCGCGGACGAAGTTGTCGAGCACCACGACTTCCCGGGCGCCGGCCTCGATCAGCTGGTCGACGACGGTGGAGCCGATGGTTCCGGCGCCGCCGGTGACCAGGCAGCGGGAGCCTTCCAACACAACGGCGGCGGTCATCGGACGGTGGCCCTCTCCTGCACGGGACGCTGACGGGCGGTGGGTTCGACGGGGACGGTCGCGCCGCCGAGTTCGAGGCTGAGCGAGGCGGCGTGCAGCAGGCGCAGCACGCGCAGGCCGGCCCGGCCGTCGGTGAGCGGGGCGCGGCCTTCGGCGATCGCGGCGGCGAACTCGGCCATCACGTTGCGCAGCGCCTCCTGCTCGACCAGCGCGGGGGCGACCATGTCGCCGACCCGGTAGGAGATCAGGGCGCGGTGGCGGATGGCGTCGGTGAGTTCGTCGGGCGGGGTGAGGTCGACGCCGCGGTCGTGCACGGCGAGCCGGGCCTGCGGGTTGAGGTCGTCCCAGACCAGGGTGCGGCGGGAGCCGCCGATCAGGGTCGTGCGGACCTTGGTCGGGGAGAGCCAGTTGACGTGGCAGTGGGCGAGCGCGCCGTTGGACAGCCGCAGCGTCAGGTAGGCGACGCAGGCCCGCCCGGCCCCGATCGGGTCGGCGGCCTGGGCGCTGACGCCGACGGGTTCGACGCCCGGCGGCAGCACGAAGTCGAGGATGGACAGGTCGTGCGGGGCGAGGTCCCACAGCACGTCCACGTCGGGTTGGACGAGTCCGAGGTTGATCCGGACCGAGTCGAAGAACTGGACGTCGCCGATCTCGCCGCCGTGCACCAGCTCGCGGATCCGGCGGACCACGGGGGTGTAGCAAAAAGTGTGGTCGCACATCAGGACGAGCCCGCGGCTCTCGGCGAGGGCGACCAGGTCGGCGGCCTCCTCGACGGTGGTGGTGATCGGCTTCTCCACCAGGACGTGCTTGCCGGCCTCCAGGGCGGCCCGGGCCAGGCGGTGGTGGGCGCCGGCGGGCGTGGCGATGGCGACGGCCTGCACCCGCTCGTCGGCGAGCACCTGCTCGAAGGAGGTGGTGGCGGCGACGGTGGAGTACTCGCCGAGGACCTTGCGGGAGCGTTCCTCGTCCAGGTCGCACAGCCAGTGCAGGTGCAGGGCGGCGGTCTGCTGGGCGTTGCGGACCAGGTTCGGGCCCCAGTAGCCGGCGCCGATGACGGCCAGTCCGATGCGCCTGTCGGGTTCCGGTTCGGTGCTGCCCGGTGTGGGCACGTGTTCCCCAGGCGCCTCGTGCGCCACGACGTTCGACCCCATCGCAAGACCCCCCTTGCCGCCGCGTCGCTCGAACGGTACCGGCCCGGCCGACTCCGCCGAGGCACAATCGGAAAAACCGGTGAACGCCACCAGGGGCGCGCAGGACGGGAGTTGGACCCTCCGTATGCGCCGGTGCGCCCCCGTGTCGCACCCCGGCGCGGCGCATGTCTTAACGGTTTGGCAGGCTGGACGCTTCGGGGTGAGGATTCACCGTCAGTCAGCAGACCCCCGGCAGCGGAGAACTGCCGGTGCGCCGCACAACGTCGAGGAGCAGTCATGGACCAGTCGGGCCCCCCGCCCGTGTTGCGCCACCAGCGCGACAGCCTGCTTCCCGCGGTGGCGGCGGCGCTGATGCTGCGCGGCGGCGAGGTGCACACGCTGGCCGGCGAGAAGTCCGACCTGGCGCCGATGCTGCACCCGCTGGTGGGCGAGTTCCTGGCCGCGCTGCCGCTCGACAAGCGCGAACGCTTCCTCGGGCGCTGCCCGGAGCCCGCGCTGCTGTCGCAGGTCCTGGGGCAGGTCGACTCGTCCCGCTCGAAGCGGGCCGCGCGCAAGCCGATGACGGTGCAGGAGGCCCGCAAGGCGCTCAAGGGGGCCCGGATGACCACGGTGCGGATCCGCGAGGAGGGCGACCCGGCGCACGGCACGCACGCGCCGCCGTGCCGCTCCTGCGCTCCGCTGCTGGATCATCTGAACGTGACCGTCGTCGCGGTCGGGCCGCCCGGCCGCTGACACCGCCGCCGAGCCTCCCCGTCCCCCAGCCACCGGAGCACGTCCTGAACACCAGCACCGTCCGCACCCAGCCCCGTTTCCCGGCCGACGTGGCCGCCGCCCTCAAGCAGGCCGGCTGGCACCCGGGCCGCTGGGAGATCCGCCAGGCCGAGCAGTGGGCCGACGCGATGGTCGCGTACGGCGGGCCGCTGGAGCCGCAGCACTCCGTCTTCCCGGCCGCGATCGAGGCCTGGGCCGAGTTCGGCGGCCTGGCCTTCGACGTCCCGGGCCCGGGGCGCACGCTGGCCCGCACCTCGTTCCTGCTCGACCCGCGCTGCGGCCTGCACGCCCCGCGCACCCTCGCCGACCTGGGCCGCGCCCTCGACACCCGGCTCGCCCCGCTCGGCGAGGAGCTGTACGGACAGGCGCTGCTGGCCATCGACGAACAGGGGCGCGTCTACAGCCTCGACCACACCGGGGAGTGGTTCCTCGGGCACAGCGTTGACCAGGCGCTGGCCACCCTGGTGCTCGGCCTGGCCCCGCACCGGCTGCGCACCGCCGAGGCCTGACCGCCGCTCAGGCCAGCGGCTCGACGACCATCCGCAGCCGCGACGGCAGCACCGCCTCGACCCGGAACCCGCCGTCGCCCTCCGGCCCGGCGTGGAACATCCCGCCCAGCGCCAGCACCCGCTCGCGCATCCCCACCAGCCCGTTGCCGCCGCTCGGCAGCGCCACCGGCAGCGCCGCCCCACCCGGGCAGTCGTTCACCACCGACACCCGCACCCCGTTCGGCACGAACGCCAGCAGCACCGCGACGCGCGCCCCGCCGGCGTGCTTGTGCGCATTGGTCAGGCCCTCCTGCACCACCCGGAACGCGGTCTGCTCGGCCTCCGCGACATACCCCTGCCGCTCGCCGCTGACGGTCAACGAGACCGCCATGCCCGCCGCCCGGGACTGCTCCACCAGCTCCGGCAGCTCCCCCAGCCCGCCCACCGGCGCCTCCACCGGGTCCTGCGGCTCCGTCATCCGCAGCACCCCGAGGATCTCCCGCAGCTCGTCCAGCGCCTGCCGGCCGACCTCGCCGATCAGCTTCGCCGACTGCTGCGCCTTCGCCGGGTCCTTCGGGACGATCCGCTCCACCGCTGCCGCGTGCACCACCATCAGGCTCACCCGGTGCGCGACCACGTCGTGCATCTCCCGGGCGATCCGCGTCCGCTCCTCCACCCGGGCCCGCCACGCCCGCTCCCGCGCCTGCTCGGCGAGCAGCGTCAACTCCGTCTCCAGACCCTCCGCCCGGTCCCGCAGCGACTCCACCAGCCGCCGCCGCGCCCCCACGTACAGGCCCGTCACCACCGGCGCGACCGCCATGCCGACCGCGACGAACGCCGACACGATCACCAGCACCCAGCCCGGCGGCACCGACTCCGGCGGCGGCGTGGGCGACGGGGCCGGCGCGAACATCGCGAACAGCACCATCCCGAACGTCTCCACCGTCGCGACCGCCGCCAGCCCCACCACCCGGGCCCGCCGCGACGGCCACTCCCACGTCGCCGCCAGCGTGTACAACGACACCAGCAGCAGGATCACGCCGAAGAAGCCCGGCACGAACACCAGCGCCACCACCACCGGCAACGCGGGCCACCGGCGCCGCACCACCAGCGAGACACCGGCCAGCGCACCCAGCACCACCGCGATCACGGCTGCCGCGAGGCCCAACTCCAGCCGGATCCTGACCAGTCCGTACGCCCCGGCCGCACACTCCACCGCGGCCGCCAACGCCAACGCCACATCAAGCGCCGCGCCACGCCTCCGCGCCCACCACCACAGGCCGTCCCCCGCCGGCTTCTTACTCATGACCGACACCTTACGCAGTGCGGGTGAAACCAGAGGGAGCACCACCAGGGGCGCGTGGGGGCACCTCCCGGCCCGCTAGGGCTGGGGGAGAACTGCGCGAAGCGGAAGGCACCCCACCGCCAAGATCGCGGCGCAGGACAATGACCTGCACATGATCGCGACCTTCCGGACGTGACTTGCGCTTGTCGCGCAGTTCCCCGCGCCCCTGTCGGTGCGCTCCCAGGTCCGCGCCCATCTGCGTCTCCGCCCCCTGTCCGCCATCCGGCCACCTCTCCGTCCTGGCACCGGGTGCCACCTATGCTGTTGCCCGTCGGACAGCGCGGTCCGCACCCGTCACCCGCACTGCGGTGATGGCAGAGCCGTTGCCGAACACCCCCACCACCACAGGGAGCCAGCCGTGACCGCTCCGGACTACCCGTCCCCGACCGCCGACCAGGCCGCCGAGAATGCTGCGTTGCGTGCGGACATCCGCCGCCTCGGTGATCTGCTGGGCGAGACTCTCGTGCGTCAGGAGGGCCCGGAACTCCTGGGCCTGGTCGAACAGGTGCGCCTGTTGAGCCGGACCGACGGCGAGGCGACGGCCCAGTTGCTGGCGGAGATCGACCTGCAGACCGCCGCGAAGCTGGTGCGCGCGTTCTCCACCTACTTCCATCTCGCGAACGTGACCGAACAGGTCCACCGCGGCCGCGAGTTCGCGTCCCGCCGGGCCCGCGAGGGCTCCGTGCTGGCGCAGACCGCCGACCAGTTGAAGGAGGCGGACCCGAAGCACCTCGCGGACACCCTCGCCAACCTCGCGGTGCGTCCGGTCTTCACCGCGCACCCGACCGAGGCCGCCCGCCGCAGCGTGCTGAACAAGCTGCGCCGGGTCGGCGAGCTGCTGGAGCGGATCCACCGCGAGCAGGCCGCGACCGGCCAGGTCGACAGCGCCCGGCAGACCTCGGCCCGCCGCCAGGCGGACCGCCGGCTGGCCGAGGTGATCGACCTGCTGTGGCAGACCGACGAGCTGCGGATCGCCCGCCCGGAGCCCACCGACGAGGCCCGCAACGCCGTCTACTACCTGGACGAGCTGTACCGCGAGGCGGTCCCGGCGGTGCTGGAGGAGCTGCACGAGGAGCTCGCCCGGGTCGGCCTGACCCTGCCGGAGGGCGTGCGCCCGCTGACGTTCGGCACCTGGATCGGCGGCGACCGCGACGGCAACCCGAACGTCACCCCGCAGGTCACCTGGGACGTGCTCAACCTGCAGCACGAGTACGGCATCAAGGACGCCCTGGAGGCGATCGACGACCTGCGCGCCTCGCTCTCCACCTCGGTCCGCCTGGCCGGGGCCTCGGAGGAGCTGCTGGCCTCGCTGGACGCCGACCTGGCGCACCTGCCGGAGCTGAGCCCGCGCTACAAGCGGATGAACGCGGAGGAGCCGTACCGGCTGAAGGCCACCTGCATCCGGATCAAGCTGGAGAACACCCGCGACCGGCTGGCCGCGGGCACCGCGCCCACCCCGGGCCGCGACTACGTCGGCACCCGCGACCTGATCGCCGACCTGAAGCTGATCCAGGACTCGCTGCGCGCCCACCGCGGCGGCCTGATCGCCGACGGCCGCCTCGCCCGGGCGATCCGCACCATCGAGGCGTTCGGCCTCCAGCTGGCCACCATGGACGTCCGCGAGCACGCCGAGGCGCACCACCACGCGCTGGGCCAGCTGTTCGACCGGCTCGGCGAGGAGGCGTGGCGCTACACCGACATGCCGCGCGAGTACCGCCAGCGCCTGCTGTCGAAGGAGATGCGCTCGCGCCGCCCGCTGGCCCCGACCCCGGCCCCGCTGGACCCGGCGGGCGCGAAGACGCTGGGCGTGTTCAGCACCATCCGGCAGGGCTTCGAGCGGTTCGGCGACGAGATCGTCGAGTCGTACATCATCTCGATGTGCCAGGGCGCGGACGACGTGTTCGCGGCCGTGGTGCTGGCCCGCGAGGCGGGGCTGATCGACCTGCACGCGGGCATCGCCAAGATCGGCATCGTGCCGCTGCTGGAGACCACGGACGAGCTCCAGCAGGCCGACCGGATCCTGGAGGAGATGCTCTCCGACCCGTCGTACCGGCTGCTGGTGTCGCTGCGCGGCGACATCCAGGAGGTCATGCTCGGCTACTCGGACTCGTCGAAGTTCGGCGGCATCACCACCTCGCAGTGGGAGATCCACCGCGCCCAGCGCCGGCTGCGCGACGTCGCGCACCGGTACGGGATCCGGCTGCGGCTGTTCCACGGCCGCGGCGGCACCGTGGGCCGCGGCGGCGGCCCCTCGCACGAGGCGATCCTCGCCCAGCCGTGGGGCACCCTGGAGGGCGAGATCAAGGTCACCGAGCAGGGCGAGGTGATCTCCGACAAGTACCTGCTGCCGTCGCTGGCCCGGGAGAACCTGGAGCTGACCCTCTCCGCCACGCTGGCCGCGTCCGCGCTGCACACCGCGCCGCGCCAGGCCCCGGAGGAGCTGGCCCGCTGGGACGCCGCGATGGACCGGGTCTCGGAGGCCGCGCACACCGCCTACCGCGCGCTGGTGGAGCAGGAGGACCTGCCGAAGTACTTCTTCGCCTCGACCCCGGTCGACCAGCTGGCCTCGCTGCACCTGGGCTCCCGCCCGTCCCGCCGCCCCGACAGCGGCGCGGGCCTGGACGGCCTGCGGGCCATCCCGTGGGTGTTCGGCTGGACGCAGTCCCGGCAGATCGTCCCCGGCTGGTACGGCGTCGGCTCCGGCCTGGCGGCGGCCCGGGCGGCGGGCCTGACGGACGTGCTCGACGAGATGTACGGGAACTGGCACTTCTTCCGCAACTTCCTGTCCAACGTCGCCATGACGCTGGCCAAGACCGATCTGCGGATCGCCCGCCACTACGTCGAGCAGCTGGTCCCGGCCGAGCTGCGGCACGTCTTCGACCAGATCGTCGCCGAGCACGAGCTGACCCTGCGCGAGGTGCTGCGGCTGACCGGCGAGTCGGAGCTGCTGGAGCACAACGAGGTCCTGAAGCAGACGTTCACCGTCCGCGACGCCTACCTCGACCCGATCTCCTACCTGCAGGTGGCGCTGCTGCGCCGCCAGCGCGAGGAGGTCGCCCTCGGCCGCCCCGAGGACCCGCTGCGGGCCCGCGCCCTGCTGCTGACCGTCAACGGCATCGCGGCCGGCCTGCGCAACACCGGCTGACCGGCCCGGAAGGCACCACGAGGTCCGCTCCCCGCGGGGAGCGGACCTCGTCCGTTTCCGGCAGGGTCGCTAGGCCTTGCGGCGCTTGCGCAGCCAGGTCGCCGCACCGCCGGCCACCACCACCAGGCCGCCGCCGACGGCGTACACGCCGGCCGAGCCGACGGAGCCGGTCGGCGGGGCGAGCTTGGCCGCGGCCGGCTCGGGGGTGACGGTGCTGACGGGTTCGGCGGCCAGCGCGGGCGTCCCGGCCCATCCTCCGGCGGCCAGGCACAGCACAGTGCCGCCGACGACCTTGCCCACACGCTTCGAGCGGATCACGCTCCATACCCCCAGTGACAGCACTTCAATCCTTGTGCACCGGGACCGACGTTATCCGATTCCGCGCGGGTTCTGACCAACAGTCAGCTTCCACGAGGCAAGCGTTGTCCGAATGTTGTGTACGGAGGGTGGTCGGCGCCGGTCAGGAGTTGTAGTTCTGCTGGGCGCGTTCCAGGCCGTCGGCGAGCAGCGCCTCGACGGCGTCCGCGGAGCGGTCGACGAACCAGTCGAGGTCCTTGCGCTCGGTGGACGAGAAGTCCTTGAGCACGAAGTCGGCGACCTCCATCCGGCCGGGCGGGCGGCCGATGCCGCAGCGCACCCGGTGGTAGTCGGGGCCGAGCGACTTGGTGATCGACTTCAGGCCGTTGTGGCCGTTATCGCCGCCGCCGAGCTTGAGCCGCAGCGCCGAGTAGTCGAGGTCGAGTTCGTCGTGGACGGCGACGATCGCCGAGGCGGGCACCTTGTAGAAGTCGCGCAGCGCGGTCACCGGGCCGCCGGAGAGGTTCATGAAGCTCATCGGCTTGGCCAGGATCGCCCGGCGGCCGGACAGCCGCCCCTCGGCGACCTGGGCGCGGCTCTTGTGGGCCTTGAACTTGGCGCCCATCCGCTGGGCCAGCAGGTCGACCACCATGAAGCCGATGTTGTGCCGGTTGCGGGCGTAGCCGTCGCCGGGGTTGCCGAGGCCCACCACCAGCCAGGGGCCGTCGTACTCGCTCATGCCGCTCCTCACGCGGGTGTCGTTGCGTCGTCCATCATCCCGGACACGCCGCTGCCCCGGCCGCCCGCACGGATGCGGGGGCCGGGGCAGCGGTCGAATGATCCGCGGGGATCAGGCCTCGACGGCAGCCTCTTCGGTGCCCTCGGCCTCTTCCTCGGTGGCCTCGGGGGCCTGGGCGCCGATGACCTGCAGGACGACGGCGTCGGCCTCGACGGCCAGCGAGACGCCGGCCGGCAGGGCGATGTCGCCGGCGGTGATGGCGGCGCCGGCCTCCAGGCCCTCGACGGAGACGGTGACCGACTCGGGCAGGTGGGTGGCCTCGGCCTCGATCGGGAGGGCGTTCAGCACGTTCTCGACCAGGTTGCCGCCGGGGGCCAGCTCGCCCTCGGTGTGGACCGGGATCTCGACGGTGACCTTCTCGCCGCGCTTGACCAGCAGCAGGTCGACGTGCTCGATGGTGCGCTTGATGGCCTCGCGCTGGACGGCCTTCGGCAGCACGTACTCGTCCTTGCCGTCGATCGGGACGACCAGCAGGGCGTTCGGGGTCTTCAGGGCCATCATCAGGTCGTGGCCGGGCAGGTTCAGGTGAACCGGGGTGTGGCCGTGGCCGTAGACGACACCGGGGACGAAGCCGGCGCGGCGGGCACGACGGGCGGCACCCTTGCCGAACTCGGTGCGGGACTCAGCGGCGATGCGGATCTCGGACACGACTGCACTCCTCGAAAATGCGCAGGGGTGCAGGAACGACAGAACCGCCGGGCCACACCCTCAAAGACGTTTGGGGGGACACTCGGCGGTTCGATCAAAGCGCATCGTTCTCGCGCGTCGATCACGGAGCACCGAATTGGGCATCCCTCGCCGAGCAGTCTCCCAAGACTAACCGGGCGGTGGCGCGGACGTGAAATCGGCCCCCGGTTCCGACGGGGAACCGGGGGCCGATCAAGGGTCTGACAAGGGGTCAGCGCCGATCAGATGATCAGTGCACGCCCTCGAACAGGCTGGTCACCGAGCCGTCCTCGAACACCTCGCGCACGGCGGCGGCGATCGACGGGGCGATCGACAGCGTGGTGATCTTGTCCAGCTGGAGCTGGGCCGGGGTCGGCAGGGTGTTGGTGAACACGAACTCGCTGACCCGGGAGTTCTTCAGGCGGTCCGCGGCGGGGCCGGAGAGCACGCCGTGGGTGGCGGCGACGATGACGTCGGCGGCGCCCGCGTCGAACAGCGCGTCGGCGGCGGCGCAGATGGTGCCGGCAGTGTCGATCATGTCGTCGACCAGCACGCAGGTGCGGCCCCGGACGTCACCGACCACCTCGGCGGAGAGGATGGTGTTGGCCTGCGTCATGTCACGGCGCTTGTGGATGATCGCCAGCGGGGCGTCCAGCCGGTCGCACCACTGGTCGGCGACCTTCACGCGGCCGGCGTCCGGCGAGACGATGGTCAGCTTGGACCGGTCGGCGACCCGGTCGCCCACGTAGTCGGCGAGCATCGGCAGCGCGAACAGGTGGTCCACCGGGCCGTCGAAGAAGCCCTGGATCTGCGCGGTGTGCAGGTCCACGGCCATCAGGCGGTCGGCGCCGGCCTGGCGCAGCAGGTCGGCGACCAGGCGGGCCGAGATGGGCTCGCGGCCGAGGTGCTTCTTGTCCTGGCGGGCGTAGCCGTAGAACGGGAGGATCGCGGTGATGCTGCGGGCCGACGCGCGCTTCAGCGCGTCGATCATGATCAGCTGCTCCATGATCCACTGGTTGATCGGAGCCGTGTGGCTCTGGATCACGAAGCAGTCGGCGCCGCGCGCGGAGTCCAGGAAGCGGACGTAGATCTCGCCGTTGGCGAAGTCCAGGGCCTTGGTCGGGACGAGTTCGGTGCCCAGCGAGCGGGCGACCTCCTCGGCAAGTTCCGGGTGGGCTCGACCGGAGAAGAGTTTGAGCTTCTTCTCGCCGGAGGTCGTGATCCCGCTCACTGCACCGTCTCCTCGTGTTATTGCCACTCAGGGTGAGTACGCCGAGGCACGGCCCAGCAGGCCCGATGGCGCACGTATGTACTTCAGGTTACGCGCCCCGGACCGCGGTCGACGGCCGGGGACCTCGGCTCAAGATCCCCGGCCGCCCCGTCCGACTACTCCGCCGAGGACGCCTCGGCGGCCGCGCGGGCGGACGCCGAACCCGGCCGCTTCCGCTCAACCCAGCCCGCGATGTTGCGCTGCTGGGCCCGCGCGACGCCCAGCGAACCGGCCGGAACGTCGTTGGTGATCACGGATCCGGCGGCGGTGTAGGCGCCGTCACCGACCGTCACCGGGGCGATGAACATGTTGTCGGAACCCGTGCGGCAGTGGGCCCCGATGACCGTCCGGTGCTTGTTCACGCCGTCGTAGTTCACTGTGACCGACGCCGCACCGACATTGGTGCCCTCGCCGATCGTCGCGTCCCCGATGTACGACAGGTGCGGCACCTTGGCGCCCTCGCCGAGCTCGGAGTTCTTGATCTCCACGTAGGTGCCGGCCTTCGCCTTCCGGGCCAGCACGGTGCCCGGCCGCAGGTACGCGTACGGGCCGACCGAGCACTCCGGGCCGATCTCGGCGCGCTCCGCCGTGGTGTTGCTCACACGGGCGCCCGCGCCGACCGAGGTGTCGGTCAGCGTGGTGTGCGGGCCGACCTCGCAGCCCTCGCCGAGGTGCGTCGCGCCGTACAGCTGGGTGCCCGGGTGGACCAGCGCGTCCGGCTCGTAGCCGACCTGGACGTCGATCCAGGTGGTGGCGGGGTCGACCACCGTGACGCCGGCCCGCATGGCGCGCTCCAGCAGCCGGTCGTTGAGCAGGCGGCGGGCCTCGGCCAGCTGCACCCGGTCGTTGATGCCGACGATCTCCCGGTGGTCGGCGGCCACCACCGCGCCCACCCGGTGGCCCTCCCGGCGGAGGATCTCCAGGGTGTCGGTCAGGTACTCCTCGCCCTGCGAGTTGTCGGTGCCGACCAGCGACAGCGCGTGCGCCAGCAGCTTGGCGTCGAACGCGAACACCCCGGAGTTGATCTCGTCGACCGCCAGCTGCTCGGGGGTGGCGTCCTTGTGCTCGACGATCGCGGCGACCGCGCCGTCCGCGCCGCGCAGAATCCGGCCGTAGCCGGTGGCGTCGGGGACGCGGGCGGTCAGCACGGTGACGCCGTTGCCCTGCTCGGCGTGCGCGGCGGCCAGCGCGGACAGCGTGCCGCCGGTCAGCAGCGGGGCGTCGCCGGTGGTGACCAGCACGGTGCCGTCCAGCTCCACGCCGTCGGCGGCCAGCGCCTCCAGCGCGGTGCGCACCGCGTGGCCGGTGCCGAGCTGCTCGGCCTGCACGACGGGGCGGGCCGCCGGGTAGTGCTCGGCCAGGTGCGCCTGCACCAGCTCGCGCAGGTGGCCGATCACCACCACCAGCTGACCGGGCGTCAACTCCTGTGCGGCGGACACCGCGTGGCCCACCAGTGAGCGGCCGCAGATCTCGTGCAGCACCTTCGGCAGGGCCTTGGACTTCATCCGCGTACCGCCCCCGGCGGCGAGCACGATCACGGCAGCTGGCTGGTTGGCACTCACGCGGAAGAACTCCTCGGTCGATGCGGGGTGAGGGTGCACCGAGAATACCGAGGCGGGATGGACGGAAAACGACCGAAACGGTCCGACGGGCTCCGCCGCTAGGATTCGAACCCAGACAAAGGCCTCCAAAGGGCCCTGTGCTGCCATTACACCACGGCGGAAAAGCGCGGCCGTGCCGCGCCCAGCACAGCCTAAGGCTTGACGGCCCGTAGCTCCACCACCTTCCGCGAAGCACACGAACGACGCTCCGGCTCCCGGCCGCCGTCCGGCGGGAATCCCGGCGGCGAACACCGCGACACGTCCGCGCACAGGCCTTCCGCCTACCGTCCCCGCGTACCTACGATGCCGTAGGTTACGGAAACGTAGGTATCCGCTGGCACCACCCTCCTCCCCCAAGGGACGCGCCATGAGCATCCAGGCCGGGCGGGCGCCGTCGAGCGCCGCCGAGGACCTCCTCCCCCGACTGTCCGCCACCAGGGGCGGCGAGAAACAGGGCGCCCTGGAACGGGCCACCCTCGTCCTGTTCATCGCGGTGCCGTTCCTGGCCCTGCTGGCCGCCGTCCCCCTCGCCTGGGGCCGGGGCCTGTCCTGGCTGGACGCCGGTCTCGCCGTCGCCATGTACTTCCTCACCTGCCACGGCATCACCGTCGGCTTCCACCGCTACTTCACCCACAGCGCCTTCAAGGCCAACCGGCCGCTGCGGCTGGCCCTGGCCGTGGTCGGCTCGCTCGCCGTCGAGGGCCCGCTGGTGCGCTGGGTCGCCGACCACCGCAAGCACCACCGCTTCTCCGACAAGGAGGGCGACCCGCACTCGCCGTGGCGCTACGGCGAGAGCCTGCCCGCCCTGCTCAAGGGCCTGTGGTGGGCGCACATGGGCTGGATGTTCGACGAGGAGCAGACCCCGCAGCTCAAGTACGCGCCCGACCTGGTCCGCGACCCGGCCATAAGGCGCATCTCCCGGCTGTTCTGGCTGTGGACGACCCTCTCGCTGGCGCTGCCCGCGGTGATCGGCGGCCTGGCCACCTGGAGCTGGCAGGGCGCGCTGTCCGCGTTCTTCTGGGGCTCGCTGGTGCGGGTCGCGCTGCTGCACCACGTCACCTGGTCGATCAACTCGATCTGCCACGCCGTCGGTTCACGCCCGTTCAAGTCCCGCGACCGGTCCGGCAACGTGTGGTGGCTGGCCGTGCTGTCCTGCGGCGAGTCCTGGCACAACCTGCACCACGCCGACCCGACCTCGGCCCGGCACGGCGTCCTGCGCGGCCAGGTCGACTCCTCGGCCCGGATCATCCGCTGGTTCGAGCAGGCGGGCTGGGCCACCGACGTCCGCTGGCCGGGTGCGGAGCGGATCGCCGCCCGCCGCGCCGCATGAGGCAGCGCCTACAGCATGATGGAGGGGTGAACGGGACCAACGGAGACAGCGCCGGCCATCAGCAGCCTTCGCGGCGCGGCGGGGGCAAAACTGGCGGCCGGGTACGGATGACCGGCAAGCAGCGACGCGAGCAACTGCTGGAGATCGGCCGGGCGGTCTTCGCCGAACGCGGCTACGACGGCACCTCGGTGGAGGAGATCGCCGAACGCGCCGGGGTCTCCAAGCCGGTGGTCTACGAGCACTTCGGCGGCAAGGAGGGCCTGTACGCGGTGGTCGTCGACCGCGAGATGCAGCTCCTGCTGGACATGGTCACCGGCGCGCTCACCGGCGGACACTCCCGCGAGCTGCTGGAACAGGCCGCGTTCGCGTTGATGGACTACATCGACACCTCCACCGACGGCTTCAAGATCCTGGTCCGGGACTCGCCGGTGGCCCAGTCCACCGGCTCCTTCGCCTCGCTGATCAGCGACATCGCCACCCAGGTCGAGGACATCCTCGGCCTGGAGTTCAAGTCCCGGGGCTTCGACGCCAGGCTGGCGCCGATGTACTCGCAGATGCTGGTCGGCATGGTGGCGCTGACCGGCCAGTGGTGGCTGGAAGTGCGCAAGCCCGCCAAGGCGGAGGTCGCCGCCCACCTGGTCAACCTCGCCTGGCACGGCCTGGAGGGCCTGGAGCGGCACCCGAAACTGGTCGGCGACCGCAAGAACTGACCGGCCCGGCCCCCGCCACCGGGGCCACCGGGCCGACACGCACGACAGGGGAACCCGTTGGCGGTCTTCCTGCTGGCCCTCGGCGCGGCCTGCTGCCTCGGACTCGGCTTCGTCCTGCAGCAGCACGCCGCCCAGCGCGCCCCCAGCGGCGACCTGCTGCGCTGGCGGCTGCTGCTCGACCTGATGCGGATGCCCGACTGGCTGCTCGGCATCGCCTTCATGATCGCCGGCCAGGCGCTCTCCGCGCTGGCCCTCAGCCAGGGCGAAGTCACCCTGGTGGAACCGCTGTTGGCCACCAACCTGGTCTGGGCGATGCTACTGGCCCGCCGGATCACCGGCACCCGGCTCGGCCGCTCCGGCTGGATCGGCGTCGCCCTGATCGGCCTCGGCGTCACCGCGTTCATCGCCGCCGGACAGCCCGGAGGCGGCGGCCCCGGCGTCGGGCCGCTGCGCCAGTGGCTGGTCATCGGCACCGTCGCCGGGCTCGCCCTGCTGCTGGTCTCGGCGGCCCGCCGCCTCCCGCTGTTCGAGGAGGCCACCCTGCTCGCGCTGGCCGCCGGCCTGCTCTACGGCCTCCAGGACGCGCTCACCCGGGCCACCTTCGACCTGATCGACGAGCACGGCGTCGCCCCCGCGTTCGTCTCCTGGCAGCCGTACACCGTGATCGCCATCGGCGTGGTCGGACTCCTGCTGGTCCAGTCCGCGTTCGAGGCCGCCCCGCTGCGGATGTCGCTGCCCGCCCTCACCGCCGCCCAGCCGCTGGCCGGCATCGCCTGCGCCGTCGGCTTCCTCGGCGACCGGGTCCGGATCACCCCCGGCGCGCTGGCCTGGCAGAGCGCCGGGATGGCCGCGATCGTGGTCGGCGTGGTGGTGCTGGGCCGCCACCCCGCGCTGCCCGGCAGCAAGTGAACCGTCAGTTCTTCACGGCCACCGCGAAGACCCGGC